>JAIXXU010000272.1 GCA_027490595.1 Pseudomonadota bacterium | reverse complement strand
CAGTGCTAAAAGTAATGTATGCACTAGCAAATATTCAATATAGTGGAAAAATTCATACCCTTAATGAAGCCAGAGAACAAATATTTAAAAAAATTAAAGATTTAATTGTAAATGAAAATAAACCCTTAATTCAGTTTAATAATATCTCATTACCACTTGAGGTTATTGAGTGGAAAGAATCTAAAACAAGAACAAGTATCATCATGAAGCTATTGCATAAACCCGATAGCATTCTTGATGAAGTTTTCGACTATTTAGGGGTTAGAATGGTCGTGAAAAAAACCTCTGACCTTCCTATACTCTTAAAACTTCTCATTGACTCAGATGTTATCATTCCCCATCAAGTTGTCTCGGCAAGAACAAAAAACTCTTTATTCTCAATCAAACAGCCAAAAAAAATTCTCACCTTCTTGAAGGAACTTCAATCTTCAGGAACACTGACACAAAACCAATTTGAAAAAATGAGTGCTCAAATTCATTGGAAAATGGACCTGTTCTCTGAGCAGCTAAAAAAAGCAAATTATTTTACAAGTGAGCACTACCGCTCATTACAAATTACAGTGAGGCATTTAATTCGCAGCACAAATCCCGCTTATGTTGTCCTGGAGTCTCTCGTTAGTCATCTAAAAAGATACACAGGTTCTTATCGCCAAGAGCCATGGATTGGCTCAGTAATCCCAGAACAATACACCAACTATTTTCCAATCGAAATTCAAATTATGGACAAAGAAAGTTACGCTCAAGCAAAATTTGGAAAAGCATCCCATGAAAAATACAAGGCGAATCAACTAAAAGCCGTAAGAAATCGAGTTTTGCTTAGTCTAATTAATTTCGATGACAAGAAGTGGGAACGATAAATACAATTAGGAAATCAATATGAAACAAGTTATTTACGCGGGCTCCTTTGATCCATGGACCTTTGGTCATCAGTTTGTTCTAAATACAGCTCTCGAGGTATTTGACAGAGTTCATATTGTATCCGCAACAAATCCTTCAAAAAAATCTCTCCTCAAACCAGCCATTCGAGCAAGAGTCATAGCGCACGCCATTGACCCCTTAAATGATTGGTGGTCGTTTGCTCCACCTTTTCTCTTAGACAATCGAGTCGTTGTCACCTCACACGATGGCCTTATTGCTGATTATGCAAGAGAAAATGGCATTTCCTACTTGGTGAGAGGTTTAAGATCGACCTCTGATTTTGAAGCTGAATTTAACTTATATTTCGCAAACCAAGCTATTGAGTCTAATTTACAAACATGGGCGATTATGTGCCCCCCTAACCTTCTTCACTGTTCGTCAACCTATGTGAAAACTGTGGTTGGAAAAAAACACGTTAAGTTTGTTGGCACGCCCTTTATTTCTCAATCACTAATGTTAAATTGGTCTCGATTTTTAGGACAAATTTTTGACCTCATCGAAATTTGTTCTAAGTTTCGCTTTGAGGCAGGCCCCTTTAATTTAAATGCCAAAGATCTTTCAGACTGTCTCCAAATATTATTTACAAATTTATACCTAAAATTTCCAAGTGTAAGTGAGGCATCAACATCTATTTTAGAAAAAGCTGTAGATAAATTCATTAATTCCAAAGGTCATGAATTAAAAAAACAAATTTTTGATTATAAAAAATACCCTGAACGCGAGGTAAACGAACTGTGGGCAATTTTATGCTACGGTTTAGATAAAGATATGAGTAGTTTTTACGAAGAAAGATTATCTGTTTCTTATATTCTTTCGTTAACTGAAAATCTAGGCAAAACAAAAGTAAAACTTTTCTACGAAGAAGATGTCAGTTACCACTTCAATCGTCTTAAGAAGGAACTCGCTTATGGCTAGTTTAAATGCCTGTGATTTTTATGGCTTAGATGAATTCTTAACCCAAGAGCAAAGCCTTGCTCGAAAAACTGCAAAAGATTTTATTGCCAAACATGTATCACCACGCATCAAAGAAAGTTTTGAAGCAGGCTATTTTCTAGAGGATTTGCCTGAAATCATGGGAGGACTTGGCTTACTTGGCGCCAATCTCTCAGGATACGGATGCGCAGGAATGGATAGTCTTTCTTACGGGCTAATTATGAAAGAGCTTGAACGGTGCGATAGTGGCCTAAGAAGTTTTGCCAGCGTGCAAACAAGTTTATGCATGTATGCCATTCATGAGTTTGGAAGTGAGGAACAAAAAGAAAAATATCTTCCAAAGATGGCCCAGGGCAAAATTATAGGCTGTTTTGGCCTGACAGAACCTGATGTTGGCTCAAACCCAGAAGCCATGGGAACAAACGCCAAGAAACAAGGCTCCCACTTCATTTTAAATGGCTCTAAAACCTGGATTACTAACGCACCCATTTCTCAATTGGCTATTGTATGGGCCAAAACCCATGAAGGAATTCGTGGATTTTTAGTTGAAAAAGGAACACCTGGATTTTCAATAGCAAGAATTAAAAATAAGCTTAGTTTGAGGGCATCAGAAACAGGAACGTTATTTTTTCAATCGTGCAAAATACCAGAAGAAAATTTACTCCCTAAAACACTAGGATTAAAGAGTGCACTTTCCTGCTTAAATCAGGCTCGTTTCGGCATTTCTTTTGGAGTACTGGGGGCTGCAGAAGAATGTTTGCAAGAAGCTCTTACCTACACTCAATCAAGAGTCATGTTTGAAAAACCCTTAGCTTCGTTTCAACTTGTTCAAGAAAAGCTTGTACATATGTCAACAGAAATCACGAAAGCTAACCTTCTGGCTTTTCGTTTGGCTCAGCTAAAAGAATCAAAAAAAGTGAAACCAGCTCAAATTTGTATGGCAAAACAAAATAACACTAAAATTGCCCTGGATTGTGCTCGTTTAGCTAGAGATCTTCTTGGCGCAAATGGAGTAAGCAATGACTATAACTCTATGCGACACATGTGCAATTTGGAATCTGTTTTTACATATGAAGGCACAGATCACATCCACAAATTAGTTATTGGGCAAGAAATTACTGGTTTTTCAGCATTTTTCTGATGCAAATGTATAGAATAAAATATAATCTTTACTCATAATATAACATAGTTAATTCAAAAAAATTATTATCCGATTTGAACTTCATTTTTTTTGGCACAATAGTGTCTCTTTGATCATCAAAATGCCCCGTCCAAAAAACTTCATAGGGGAGTGTATAACGAAATATACCAGTTAAAATTTTGGATTTTACCTCTATTTGAGAAGTTCCAGGACGATAAAATATTTCATTTCTCCAAGTTATTTTTTGTCCCTTCAGCGTCATTTCTGTCTCTGACCGAAAACGATAAGGGTTAGTTTGATGCCTCAGAAAGTCTTTTGCTGAAAAGATAAAATACCCACAAAAAATTTTTCTTAAATTCTCACTACCTAAAGAATCCATCATAGTTACAAGTGCATTTTCCGTCTGGAGAGGAAAAGCTCTTACCGCCTCTTGATTAAGAGATAGTTTATCCTGATTTAACTCAACAGTCGCAAGAACTTCACCAAATAAGCCTAAAGCCTGCATTGTCATATGATTGAACTCGCTATTCCAAATACCCTCAAACTCTAAGTCCGCAGGGATATCTGAAGAATGAAATTGAGCCAGAAATTGCGGTTTTTGAACAGCGAAACACCGATCAAAAATCTTGTGAGAAACTTTGTAAAATTTAGCTGTATTAAAATTATCTTGCAAGTAACCAGACGTTTGGCAAGAGCAAAGCGTAAAAGATAGAATAAAAAAAAGAGAAATAAGTTTTTTCATTTTGAAATAAGAGAAGAATAAATTTTTAGTGAAATATTAACTCCTGTAAGTTCTTCATAGGTCCTTATTCCTGTGGGAGAAGTCACATTAATTTCACCGACTTTATTTCCAATAAGATCTAATCCGGCAAATTGAATGTTTTTTTGCAGTAAAAATTTAGCAATTTTATCACACAATTGAACTTGAGATGGCGTCATGCTCTGCAACACGGCTTTACCGCCCTGTGCCAAATTTGATGCGATAGAGCCAGCTTGAGGAAGCCTAACGAAATCGCCAACAACGTCTCCATTGGCAATGAGAACGCGCCTGTCTCCAACGGTAGATATGTTCTCTATGAACGGCTGAACCAAAGAAAGTCCGTGCTGCAAAGACATGAAATCAAAGACTTGAGTTTTGTCATTCAGTAAGGTTATGTTTTGGCCGCCATAGCCTAACCATGGCTTAACAATAAATTGTTGATGATTGGAAAACTTGGAAAAAAAATGCTCTAAAATTTTTTTATTTTGAGTCAAGCAAGTTGGGATGACTTCGTCGCTAGAAAGTACGTCCTCTTCTAAGGCAAGCCAATGCAGACACTTTTCGTGAAACGCCAGAAGTACTTTGGGATCATTGATAACTTTGACCTTGTTTTGAGCAGATAAAAGCCAGCACAAATCTTTATAACTCTCGTCAAAAGGAGGGTCTTTGCGGATAAAGCAAAAATCATACTCAAAAAATTTAGACTCAAGGATTTCAGTAGATTTCATACCAAGGGAAGAAACACTAGTAAAATTCTGAAGATTTGTAGCATAAATGTCTGGAGAACAGTAGGATAAATTTTCACTTCGACACCAATGCACCTCATGACCTAAGCTGAGCGCAGCTTGCACCAAAGCAAGGCTGGAATCGCTAGAAAGTTTTAATTTGTCCAAAGGATCACCGATAAACAGAATTTTTGGAATCTTTCTCATTTCGGACTTCCCTTTCCAATAAAACACATTATAACATTGAATCAACCATCATGCTTTGCTTATTCTTTATGCATGCCCTGGATACACTATGTCAAACACGCAAAAGCCCTTCTCTATGAAATACAATATCCCTGAGAAATTTCGTGCTCAAAACGGCTTAATTTTTGAAGCACTAAAAAAATTTTTAACAGAATCAAGAATTGAAAAAATGCAACGTGTTGTGCAAAACAGAAGCAGACATGTTGCCACAATTTTTGAAAATACACATCACGCCCATAACACTAGTGCTATTTTAAGAAATTTAGATAGTTTTGGCTTTCTTGACTTATTTTTTCTTTATTCCCAAGAAAACATGCGTTTCCGAACAGCCGACGCCATTGATCGCGGAGCAAGCCAATGGCTTTCTCCAAAGCGAGTCAATTCATTTGAATCTTGTGTTCGTATTTTAAAAGAAAATGGTTTTAAAATAGCTCTTGTTTCTTTGCCTGACTTTTCCAGAACATCCACTTATTATAGCCACGAACTTCCTTCCTTTTCT
>JAIXXU010000174.1 GCA_027490595.1 Pseudomonadota bacterium | reverse complement strand
TTGGTTCACCAAGCAAAGATTTTAATTTATTAACTGACATTCCGGTTTTAAGATAGTTTTCCATCAAATCTTTTATCATCGTTTCGCGATCATTACAAAACCCATCAACACACGCGTTCTTCCATTTAGTTTGGTCAAATTTTATTTCGGTATGACTACAAGCCATACACAAGAAAAATAGAAGCAGCAGGATTTTTCGCATATTTTATTAAACTTGGATTCTCCGGTTGGCGGCAAGCTTGCGCACAACGTCCGGCGGCTTCACGTCAGTTGCGGCATTTGGAACTGAGTACTCTCGGCTGGACAGAACGAAGTTATGGAAAAAAGAAGTTCATTTTACAAGGAAAGCAGCAATTGCGTGAAACCGCTGTTGTGTGCAGTGCTAATAATAAATCATTTTATTTCATTGATTATTTCATCGAAATATGGAGTTATAAGTTTTTCAAGCTTCTTCCGCTGCTGAGTATTTAATTTATGAGCATAAGTTTCGTAACTAATTTTAGTTTCATTGCTGAAAATTTCAATCAGCAATTCTTTAATTATTTTTTCTTTTTCAACACCTCGAGATAAAATATTGTAAGTATAATTGTTACAAATCACAGGCCTATCCCAACCGCTACTTGAAAATAGTTGAGCTGACAACTTAAAGGTTTTTTTAATTTCTTGAGAAGTTTTAGACAACTTTTCCAAGATAAATTTCAATTCCTGTTTGGATAAGGAATGCTTAGGTTCTGATTTTATTTTATCTACTACTATTTTCATGGTTTCTATCAAGCATTTTGTACGATGTTTTATACTACAATTTTAAGTTATTTTCTGTCTTAAAATTGCGCCGGATTCTTGAGGCTGCGGAAGCATTGCACACAACGTCCGGCGGCTTCACGTCAGTTGCGGCATTTGGAACTGAGTACTCTCGGCGTGGACAAGACGAAGTTATGGAAAAAAGAAGTTCATTTTACAAAAGAAGTAGCAATTGCGTGAAACCGCTGTTACCGGCAGTTACTTACTTTTAATCGCAATAAGTTTTTCTCTCATAATATTAGTTTCATCTAATAAGATTTCTAGTTTACGCATATTTGAACTATAGGAATTCAAACAATTAATATCAGCAAATATAATCACGTTGTTCTGCTTGTAGTCATATTTGCAATTTTTGCCTAACTGAGAAATATTATTAATTTTCTCGAAAATAGAAAGCATTTTTGCGTTGTAAGATTTTAATAAGTCAATGCCAATTAGTAACCGTATTTTGACATCAGTAATTTCGTCATAGTTTTTATCTTTTGGGTTTTTATTTTTTAAAAGATGGTCAACTTTCAGTAACGTCGATTTAAATACAGAATCATAATAATTATAAAATTTTTCAAAATACTCTTTATAAATATTTAGATTTTTAATTGTCGTATTTTTTGATTTGTCCCTTAAGCCAAAATCATTTGTAATAATATCATTGATCATTTCCTTATTCGGGTTATTTTTTTCTTTTTCAACAAACTTCATAAGACTTTGTTCATGCTTTAAAAGGATAGAATTAATATCACTATAATTATTTGTTTGCTCAGATTTATTTGTACAGTTATTTAAAACGGTCACACATAAAATTATAATGAAAATTATAAAGCTTCGAGATGTATTGAGAAATTTCATCGATATTTTAAATACGTTGATTATTAGGTTATGCGCCAATTGCCGGTAACGTCCGGCGGCTTCACGTCAGTTGCGGCTTTTGGAACTGAGTACTCTCGGCTGGACGAAACGAAGTTATGGAAAAAGGTGGTTCATTTTACAAGAAAAGTAGCAATTGCGTGAAACCGCTGTTACCTGCTGTTTCTATCTTATTATTAATCCATAAATACCTTTTCTGTTTTCTATAATTGATCCATAAACTGCATCTATTTCTACGATTTCCATTTCGCCAGAATCTTTTCCGGCTGAATTTTTAACTTTTGTAAGTTTGTTACACACGCTGTAAGTATATTTTTTGAGCTTTGAGTTATAACTGAGTTCAGCGTTTTCAATTTCAAAACCATTTTCCTTAAAAGAATTTATCGCAATTTCTCTTGCTTCTTCCGGCAAAATGAAATTCGATTCAGACTTATTTTTTAAAAATTCTGGAATAAAATTCAAATCTCCAATTGATATTAAATTTAAATTTTTATCTAAGGTAATCCACACTCCACCTTTAACGCCTTTAATTGCTTTGTAATTAAAAGAGTATAAAACCATGATATCCTGAACATTCTTCTTTACGCGTTTATGATTCAAAAATTTCCCATAGCTTATCGTTTTATTAGGTTTGACATATCTATAGTAAGAACCTGCTGAGATTTCAAAATATTGTTTAAGGTTCGTTCCTACTTGTGCTGTCATAATGCTATCTGAAATACGGATTATTTCATCAGTAGATGTTTTTTGAGCAATAGTGCTGTTAAAAATACTGAGCAATAATAAAAGGAATATATGTTTCATAATCTTATGTCTTTACGCCACGTTCGCTCTGAAATAGCAGGTAACGTCCGGCGGCTTCACGTCAGTTGCGGCATTTGGAACTGAGTATTCTCGGCTGGACAGAACGAAGTTATGGAAAAAGGTGGTTCATTTTACAAGGAGAGTAGCAATTGCGTGAAACCGCTGTTATGTGTAGTGCTTATATCTTATCAGTGTGTTCTCGTATGACATTTATAAATTTAGTCTTTGAGATTTCGTTCAAAAAGATTTCGTTTGCATTTTTATCCAAAATGTCAATTCTAACCTCTCCAGAGTAATGTATAAATCCTAAAATCTTCTGTTCTTCATTTATGAAATGATAATTTGCAAATGAAGCATCACATACAGTTATAGTAAATACATGTTTAATGAATTCTTCAAGCTGTGAAATTTCAACTTTAACTCCGCCATTAAAACGATTTCCAATTTTATAGCTTTTGAAATAATTTACTGCTTCAGTTAATTTCTTTGAATCATTTCGTTGCTCAGTAAATTTCGAAATCCACATTCTGTTATAGTCACACATAAAAACCAAATATTCAATATTTAGATATTGATAGAGTTTGTGTAATTGCGAAGATAATGTTTTTGTATTGTCAGGTAATTTGATCCAATAATGGAAATGTATTTTTGGATAATAAAAAATGTGATCGTCAATCTCTGCATCAAAAGCATACAATGGAAATTTTCTATATTTTATTAGGCAAACATCTCTTGGAATTTTATTGATCATAGTTCGTGATTTCGGCGATAGCATTACACATAACGTCCGGCGGCTTCACGTCAGTTGCGGCTTTTGGAACTGAGTACTCTCGGCGTGGACAAGACGAAGTTATGGAAAAAAGAAGTTCATTTTACAAGGAAAGTAGCAATTGCGTGAAACCGCTGTTACCTGCAGTATCTATGAGATCCATGTTTGTTCCACTTTGTCAACAATCCATTTTTGATTTACCTTTTTAATGAAAACATTGTATCCGAGACCACACTTTCCGCCACAAGAATAAGAAACCATTATTTCGCCACTTTGATAAGTGTCATCAAATCGTATTTTTGAAAAAGACATTGCACCTGCAAATTTTGGATACTTTTCTGACCACTTTTCATACTCTGGATTCACTTCAGTGATTTCAGAAATGTTCTTAAAAACAAATTTTCTGTTTTTGAATTTTTTCAAGTCAATTTTTCGTTCATTGCTAACTGCAATTACAAGTCCTATTGTATCATTTTCAAGCATTTTTCTTTGAATCAAAAAATCTGGATCGTTATCACTTTGGTCGCGATTCGGAAAAAAAGTATATAGTCGTTTATCCTTATAAGTTGAGTCTACAATTTTTAAGAAAACTTCATCAAATACATTTTGCTCGAATTCGATATAAGATATTTTCTTCTTACAGCTTATAAGAAGCAGAATCAAAATTGTCGTTAATGTTAGTTTTTTCGCCATTTCGGTTGATATTGCAGGTAACGTCCGGCGGCTTCACGTCAGTTGCGGCTTTTGGAACTGAGCACTCTCGGCGTGGACAAAACGAAGTTATGGAAAAAGATGTTTCATTTTACAAGGAAAGTAGCAATTGCGTGAAACCGCTGTTAGCGGCTGCCATTATTTAGTAGGTTTTTGATTTGACCAATGATCGACTTTTGCTTCAATCTCTTTTTTATTACGCTAAAATTGGTTTCATATGCAGTTTCAACAATTCTATTTTTAGGTTTGTAAACCTTTCCGTTTTTATCTTCTATTTGCGGAAAACAATAGATTGTTGAGTTCGTTTCTAGAATTGGAATTTCAAATTTTAAAGTTGCACTTTTGATGAATGACATTTCAAAACCATTATTTTCAAGTTCAACTGATATAATATTTTTTAGCTTTTCTAGATCGTGTAACAGTGCTTTAACTTCAAATTGTTTCGGAACTATTCGTTTATTAAGTATGTCAATTTCTAATTCTGAAATTTTATTTTCCTGAGCGATTGCATTTATCCAGTCCGCCTTATATCCACCATCAAAATAACCTAATGTACTTAAATAGCTTTGAGCTAAATTACCAGGTAATCCGTTTAAATTTTTTGCTTTTGCCATTTTGCGTTATTTGGTAGACGGTTCGTTTTATGGTTGCCGCTAACGTCCGGCGGCTTCACGTCAGTTGCGGCATTTGGAACTGAGTACTCTCGGCTGGACCAAACGAAGTTATGGAAAAAGTAATTACATTTTACAAGGAAAGTAGCAATTGCGTGAAACCGCTGTTATATGGGTCGCGACACATTCGCAAAATCACGCAACGTAACCACAGCAAAATTCC
>JAIXXU010000061.1 GCA_027490595.1 Pseudomonadota bacterium | reverse complement strand
TTTGCTCGTCATTTAAGAAATATAAATATATCTTATGTGCCAAAAGCAAATGAAAAAGAATTTTATCATGCTTTAACTTTAGAAACTAAAAATACAGCAATTCCAAAAAAGGATTCTTTTCACAGTATAAGTAATTTTTTAATCAAGTTAAACTTATTAAATTTAAATACTTTTCTCACTCCAGATCATCTAACAACTCATCATTTTTTTATCACCCATCATAATATCTACTGTGGACAGTTTATAGCCAAATGCAACATTTCTAAAATTGAATTCTTAAGAGCTTTTTTCGAACCTAAATGGAGTGCCAGCGAGCTCTACACAGATCAAAAAGGAATTTAAAAACCCATGCAAAAAGGACAATCCCTGGTAGAATTTATTTTTGTGATCCCTCTTTTTTTTGTGACTATTGGCGGAACAATGTCCTTATTTTTTCTACAGCAAAAAAAACTTTCAGATAATTTTAATAGCTCATTTATTCAGCTTTCAGAATCGCTCTTTCCTGAGGAAGAAAAAAAGTCTGCAAACTGGGACAGACCTCAATCAGACTTTGAAAAAGAATTGGATAGTCTTCTACATTCTAGTAAAGCCTTTCAAAGTAAAAATAAAAACAGCCAAGGAATTTTTAACGAAAAAAGATTTATCAACATTAAAAAACAAGACAGTTGTACTTATAATGACAGCTCTTCTTGGATGCAAAATGGAAAAAGCTTCCACCTAAGCCTCTGCACAGGAAGCAGTGGATATGAAAATTTATCTATTCCATGGTTAGCTAACACTGGAGCACAAGAATTCACAAAAAATGAGGTTAAAAAACAAAGTATCCTAACTCCATCAGAATACTTTTCTAAAAAAAAAAAAAAAAATTTAATTTCATTTGCGGGTAGACATTTCAAAAAAAATCCCGAAAACGCTCTATTTCAAAAAACCACTGCATCTCTCGCCCTACCCAGTGATGTTTCTATCCTGCAAAGCCAGTGTTTCATGGATTTCAATCACAAATCCTGTCACAGCACTCGGTACAAGGAAATTTTATCCCGAACATCAAAAGACTCTGCGAATCTTCAAATGTCTGCCTGTATCAGCGAAATAACCATAAATTGTGGATCAACCGCTGCTTTATTTCCTGCTTGCTTGGCTGGCGGTATTGCAAAAATGATTTCTATGGCAAAGCTTGGCAAGCCTTCACCAAATTGCCAAATTACAAACCAAGCTATTACATCATTATTTTTTGCTGCAAAAGCAAAAGGAAGTATACTGAACTACAGCACCATAGGATTTGAAAGCAAAGCAAGAAAAAATTTACCTTAATTGCTTGACGAAAGCCCCTTACATGTATTACTTGACTGGTTAACTTAGGCGCTTTAGCTCAGCCGGTAGAGCAATGGATTGAAAATCCATGTGTCCCCAGTTCGATTCTGGGAGGCGCCACCACCCATGTATATTTCATTAAATTGATTTCGTCTTTTCCTATACAAAACACCATAGATATTCTTATCTAACTTATTTAATTGTTAAAAAAAAGTAGGTTAACATCAAATTGAGTAGTTATAAGAACTCTTAAAAATATTGCCAAAAAAAGGCAGGTTCAAAAAATCAAATGAATTCAAACTAGGAGTCTTTCGTTTTCACAACAGTTTGTTTAACCGCTCTACCTTGTATACCGTAGAAGTTACGCCCGAAACAAAATGATTTGCCCATAGGGCCGATATCTTCTGATGAGAGTCGCAGAAGTTTGAGTTGCTTTGAAGAAATACTATAACTACTCAGCGCAAATACTGCGAATTGGAACAGCTGCTGATTTTCCCCAGACCGTACATTGTTTTGAAACTTGTCAATAGGCTTATTATTTTGAGAGATGGAGTGAGTTTTTTGCTCTTTTGATTCTTCATCCGACCCTTCTGATTTTTGCTCGTCACGAGCTTTATAGGAAACATTTTTATTTATATTGCCGTTATTCACAGAGCTAATACTCTTATTTCTGGCGATTGTTTCTAAAATGCTTTCTGCATTTTTTTTGCGAAAATTGGAGTCATTTAAAGAATGACTTAACCAAGCAATTAAATACATTTTAATTAATGATTCTTCTTTACAAAATTCTGAAAACACACTCTCTAGTGTATCTGTATATAACTTTAATTCAAAATACTTTCTATAAAGTTCTTTGCACGTATCCATGTCATTGGTAAATAAAAGCAAGGAACCTAAGAACTGAAAATGAGAATTTGGAAAGGATGATTGAATTGTATCGATTGAGCTACCGACCAATCTTGCAAAAAGCTGGAACGATTGCCATTCAAAAAAATCTGAGCTTGAAGTATTTTTACTGAGGAGTGGTTTTTGTAATAAATTGCCTCTGATGTTCAGAAAATCTGATAGAAAACTACCCCAATAATCATCAATTTTAGAATTAATTGACTCAGATAAACCTGATTTATGCTTTTCCTTTGAAATCCCCCTACTTGACAATCCAAATTTTGATAGCAGATATAAAAAACAACCAACCACTGGCAAACCAACCCGAAGAAGGGGGTCTTCAGGTTTTTCGGAAACCTTGTAAGAAGTATGAGCAATAACAGATAATTCATGCGCATTTTTAATATATTTTGCTACTGGCGCAATTACAAAAAAGATTTCATGGTTGATATATTGGTCATTAGAAAAGAGACTTGTAACAGATGAAGATTCACAAATCGCGAGTAAAAAATTTTTAACTAGCTCAAAGGTCTCACAAATTTTTAAGTCATAAGAAATCATTTCAGCTACAAGAGAGGGAATATCAAAGGTTTTTTCAAAACCACTGGTAAAAAAGCCAGTAGATGATAGATCTCGCCAAAAAGGCCACAGTTTTTCATTTTTTGTAAGCAAGACGTAAGGATAATCTTGTCTATTTAAAATTTGTTTAGACCTCAAGGAAAAACAAAAAAGTTTAAATAGATGCACCCATGCTTTTGGATCATCACCTTCAAGCACTTTAAAATCATTGTAAAGAGAAACTCGTTCTACCTCGATATCAACAGCAGCATTACACCCAGCTAGCAGATAAGTGATTTGTTTGGAGTAAAAACTCTGAGAATCATTGTGCTTTTCTAGCAAATAAAAAAAATGTTTTCTCATATCCAGAGCAACATCTTTATTTGGCTGATTTGCCTCGCTGCCACCTGTTATTTGAAAAATATAGTCTGCCAGAGCGCGCAAGCATTTCTGACTTTTTTCATTGAGAAAATCAAGATCTTCATTGCATTTCATTAACTTTTCAAATTGAGACAAAAAAGCGCTGCTAGATTCATTAGGACTATGTTGAATTGCTGCAAACAGAGCTGTTGTAGCAATTTCTATTGGAACAGATGAGGAACTTGGATTATCTTTTGAATTTAAAATGGCTCTATTTCTGGGCAGTGGGTCTGACCGCTTAATAATTGACGACATAAGTGCTCCCCATAATTAGCCAAGTGAATTCAAATCATACACAAAGTTAGTGACTGTTCATAGCTCAAGTTCTAAAAAAAAAGAACAAAAAAAGCAACCTTAATTTTGGTTGAATGAAAACATAAGAAATATAGGCTTATTCGATAATTAAACGCGATGGAAATGCCTGTGAAATAGATGATAATGCTGCACATACCGCGACTGGAACAGTCAAAATATGTGGGCCAAGGGAAACTTTTTGCGCATTCATTACCTTGCATATATGAAGCCTCTCCAATTGAGTAAAACCAGCTTCAGCACCTAGAATACACCATAGATGACTTACGTTCGTACTTTTCCTCTGATTCAAGCTCTCGCTTAGTGTATATGCCTGTTCGCCAGAATAAAAAAAACTTTCATCGCACAAGAAAGCATTTGATGAAGTCAGACTCTCCTCTTTAAAGCTATTTAAAAAATCGCTCAAATACCCGCGATCGTGAATTTCTGCTTCAAAAACACCCTTACTAATTCGTAAAGTTTCTTGGCTTAGCCTTTTAAGTTTTTCCCATTTTATAAAATTTGGATGCTGAGACTTCTCTGAACGAAAAAAATGAATATGAGACACTCCTAACATACACGCATAAGTTATCGTTTGCTCCAAAGCACTCGTCTTAGGAAACGCTAACGCTAAGTGAATAGAAGGACGGGACGGCAAAAAACTTGTTATTGAAGTTACATGCAATAAAGCTTCTTTTTTAGAAACTTTAATAAGGCGTGCTTTGCCTTTTACACCATGGCCATCGATCACGTCTACAACATCATTTTCACGCAACCTAAGAACCCTTATCGCGTAATGAAACTCTTCTTCTGGTAAAAGAATCTCTGCCCCACTTGCCAAACTAGGAACAATGAGAGTCCACGTTTGTTGATCGAAAGACATGAAATTTTCCTTATAAAAAATTCAAGAATTTAAAAAGATAGGAAGTGAAGCCAAAGGGCTTTCAGAAAAAATATTTTCTTTGATCACATCAGATAATTTTTCAAATCCTACTTCTTCTGCCCATTCAACCTGAGCACAAAAAATTCCAATCAAGAAACGCCACTGAGGAAAAGAAAGATAACAATGATTTTTTTGCAGATGTATCGCAAACTCATCATAGGTGTTTCGAAGTTCTGTCAAATAATATTTTCGTTTAATTTCAGACTCTGCAGAAAGAAAAGTTTGAGATTCGAGAATACAAAGCTCAGTACAATTTTCTAAAAAATCCTCAGGCAAAAATTCAAGAAGATGTTGAATAAAATCTTCACTTAAAATTTTATTATTTAAAGAAAAAAATTCAAATATAATTTGTGCAAAATAAAATTTATTCGAAGTCATTGTTTTCGAGTACCGTAATAGGAACAAAGTCAGTAATTTGATTTTTAGCGAACAAATCTAAGATTTCAGATAAGACTCTGGATTGTTTTTGTTTAAAATCGTTATCAATCAGTAACTCAGATTTTGATGAAGAAAGAACTAAAGGCACAATCAAAACACTCTGATCTTTTTTCACAGTAATGATATCGGTAGGTAGTAATTGGACTGTATTATTATTTCTAAAGACTGTTTTGAAGGAACCACATCTCATAGCACGATAAGATAGAAAAGATGGAAGCTTAAAGACTATTTTGCGACCATCCCTAGTTTTTAAAGGATGCTGCAAATGAAGAGAAAATTTAAATAATTGTTTTAATGACGCCTTTAAACTCACAGCAAAAACTCCATTAGAGTAGATTTCTGTTCCTTGTGAATGAAACGCGCTTTGCCAATCATCTTTGACTGAAACAGAAGAACTATCAATACCATGACAGGTGTTAACAATCTTTTGTTGAACAATATCCAGGGCATTTTTACGGGC
>JAIXXU010000029.1 GCA_027490595.1 Pseudomonadota bacterium | reverse complement strand
TCCTCAGAAAAGGTAACTGACACAATGAAGTCTCTCTCAAACTTCGGAAGAAGCAAAATTTATTTAGAACATTATGGGAAAGAGTGAACTTTTCAAGGATAAAATTTTTATATTTATTGGATAAGATGATAACAAAGTTTGTGTTTTCCATTGAAATAGGAGGCTGACTCCAGTATCTGTATCCTGTTTTTATTGGCTAAAATTAGAAGAAACCCTGTTTAAAACTTTTTTGAGCCTTTTTCATCTGTTTAGGTGGTTCCTAAATCTGAATATTTGCATTTAATGGCGTTTCTTTACAGTGTACCTTGATTTTTGCAGTAAAATTATGATGAAATTACAGTATTTTCCTTCAGAGTTTGTTTATTTGTTTACTTTTAAGACAAGGTACTATGAGTATTCTGTATTTTTATAAATACCCCAGTAATTTTAATGTATTACTTTTTTTCTTATTTGTACTTTTAAGAGACACTATTTTTATTATTTGCTAGTGTTCTTTTTTTTTTGCATTATGACTTTTGTATTTCTTATTAGGGGCTAATTATGACTAATAGTTTAAACAGTATAATGATATCAAGCAATACTCGTGGATTTTCATTATCTAATTCTGAAAAAGATGTGCAATCCCTTCAATCTGAATCATCCCTTTTTCTAAACCAAAATTCTGAAGAAATAGTGAACTCAGGCGCCAATGCTAATACCATACCTTTTGGTGATCTTTCTATTTCAACAACAAGCAGTGATGAATCTAACAGTGATTCAGAAAGTACTTCTGAAAATGCAACACCAAGTCAAACGCCTACCTCAACCCCATCCCGCACGCCAACTCCATCCAGCTCGGAATCTGATGATGAAAAAAAAGAATTAGAACGCCCTTTGCTAAACAAAGATCAACTAGTTCATCCATCAAAATTAGTTCAGGAAGCACAACCAAGATCAGTCAAACAAACAGTGACTGAAACTAGTTCAAGTAATTCAAAAAAATCCGATTCTTCAGTTTCAAGCAGCAATCCTGCTAGTAGTCCTACGAATATAAAACTTGAAGCAGTTTCCGGTCCAGCGCCTAAAATTGATCTTGCTAAAAAATTGTTTCACATGGAAACCTTTGGAAAATCTATTAAAATATTTGCTGGGGTTTTAGCTGTTTTAGCTGCTGGGTTTGCAGCAACCCTAGGTTATTTTTTATCGATAGTTATTCCTGTGTTTGGTTTGTCTCTTGCTGCTGCTGTTTTGGTACCTACTGGCATAGTTGCTCTTGTTGTTTATCTTTTAAAAAGACACCTAAAACCATCTCCTCTTGCTGTTAATGATGGAACTCATGCAAAGGATAAAGATGTTGTCTATAATGTTGAGGATTTATTTGAGGAAAGATATCTGGAATATAAAATAACTAATGATGAAGGTGAAAATAAAATTTATCATGTTGATTTGATGCCTATCGTAAAAAATTTTAAACAAGGTAAATTTTCTGTAGACAATGGAACTACATCGCCTGAAGCTTACTATAATCAGTTGCGTAAGGAAGTAGTTTCTTTTATTTCAAAATTAGAATCAGATATAAATACTGAAAATATGATTGGTGATAAAAAAGAAAAACTAACTATTCTAAAAAATCCTGTGAAAAGTCAGTGGCGCGTCGTTAGAGGTTCAAAGGAAAAAGAATTAGATAAAGACTCCCAACTTTTATGGGGTTTTCTTTTCAATCACATTGTTATTACCGAAAAGTTTGCCAATAAGAATAATTCTCAAAGCTTTGGTGCTTCAGATAGCCGTTCAGGCAGCGCTCATGCTAGTCATTTTCTTGCAGAAACTTTTGGTCTCGAGGCCAACCTAATTCTTGAAGAGCAACGTAAAAGTAAGCAAACTGAAAAAAAAGCTAAAAACTACGCTGATTTGGAGTACGAAAAATCTTTTGACTTGTACCCAAAAAAATTTAAAGATATTATTAATAATAATATATCTATTTTTTCAGATTCTCGCCAAAAGATAATCTTACCAAAAACTATTTCAATAAAGAAAGTTGCATTGGATGGTTGCAGCAAGGACGTTGAGATGGCGTTAAAGCGTATAGAAGTCTTTAAGTATGTTTGCACAGGCTTGCTAAATCCTGAGAATGAGAAGGATTTTAATACTACGATTGAGGATTTTTTTGTGAAGTGTGCAAAGCTTAAATTTGAATTTGATAATTCCGATCGAGTCGAGATACAAAAATTAAGAACTTCAGAAAAAGTATCTCCTTCAGAAGACGAAATTAAAAAATTTACACGAATAATTCTCCTAATAGTTAATGGTCTAATTCCAAATTCTACTCCACAATCGGATACTAACATCACTACTGAATTCGCAAGAAAAAAGTTTAAAAACCAGTGTTCTATTATAACTGACGAAACTATAACAAAATTAAGCTCTGGAGATTTTCTTCAGAATATTAAAGATTATTTGAAGATGAATTTCAATAGAAATACTTCTCCTTCTATATTATTAAAAGAATTGTGTGAGATAAATATTGCCAGGTACAATGATAATTTGAATACATTTAAAGACTTTTGTGATAAAAACCATATGTATTTGGTCGGAAAAAAACCACAAGAAGTGTATGGAGAATATGTAACAAAAAAAGGTGACTTTGAAAAAAAATTCAATGAACTTAACAATTAAAATTCACAATAATTCTAATATTAAATAAATTTTTCTCTTCATACCAAGAATTAAAGAAACAAAAAATCCTATCGAGTAATTTTTGTACCATCATTTACAGAACGAAAAATTTCATCTCTTGGAATAAGGTCAGTGGGTAAGGAAGCGCGTCTTACATTTGCTCGGTACAAACACGCGCCACGTAGTTTGGTGTAATCCAGGTCGGAATCCTCTAAATTTGCGCGGGTTAAATTTGCACCTTCGAGGTTCGCGTTCCACAAACTTGAGTTTGCAAAATTGCAACCTTCGAGATTGGCGTCTTTAAAGTTCGTGTAGGATAGGTTGGCAGACTCAAAATTACAGTTTGTAAAATCTAGCTTCGCAAGGTTTGCTTTGCGAAAATCAAGTCCTGAGAAATTCTTGGTTGTCTGAAGAATTTCGATAGCTTCTTTGCGGGTCAGTGTTTTAGGTTTTTCAACGTCCTCTGCGCCTAGCGATAGTTTTTTAACTTCTCCTAGGTCGTCGTCTTCCTCTG
>JAIXXU010000141.1 GCA_027490595.1 Pseudomonadota bacterium | reverse complement strand
TTATTTTAATGGAAAGCTAGTACTAAAAGGCGAAGCACGTATTTCAGGTCAAGTTGAGGGTATAATTACTTCAGAAGACTTACTTATTATCGAAGATGGAGCAAATATTAAAGGCCAAATCCATGGAAACAATATCGAGATCTGCGGATGTTTTGAAGGTTCCGTTACAGCCACTGATACATTGAAAATTTCCTCAACTGCTAATGTAAATGCAGAAGTCACAGCAGCTAGATTAATCGTAGAAGAAGGCGCAAAAATTAAAGGGCAGATTAATTATATCGAAGTTAAAAACATTTCTGAAAAAACCTCGGAAATTATAGCTTCTGCTGCCTGATCAGATGATGAATTAATTTCTTTTTATGGAGATTAAATTTCTTGAATACCAATAAACTTTCTTCAAAAGACTCCCTAAAAGGACTCTACCAAGAGCTCAAAGAGAAAATTCGCCTCATTTTAGGTATTTTAGGGGCATTAGAAGAAAAAAAAACATCAGCCCTGGACGACTTGAATGTTCAAAGACTAGCTCATCTTCTCAATGATGTTTTGAATAACTGTGACTCGGAATCAAATTTACAGTATAGGGAAGCTATATTTTTTGTTTCATCCTGGATGAAGAAAGCTTCCCAAAAAAATTTCTTACAAGCCAATTATAACTGCTCACCTCACCCATCTATCGTCCTCAAAAAGGGTGCTGAAACTCTTCATTCGCTCTTTCATCGAGATCTCAGACGAAAAAATTTGTCAGGATCAGAGGAAGAACTTTACAGAAGATTTGTTTGCTTAACAAAGACTATTCCATCACCTTTTGAGTCTTTTGATGAACAGACAGAAGCGAATGAATTGGTTGGAAATCTTTTAAAATCTAGTTGAACAGCCTAATAACCTAGACCTTCTTCTAAAAACAAGCTAGGACTTAAATCTAAGCTATGCTTGCAGGAGGTTTCCATGTCATTTCTAAAAAATAGATCTTATTTTTCTAAGTATGCCTTGTTATACTTGATTTATAATATTTACACAATTCTTGGCGGCTCATACGTTCGAGCTACGAATTCTGGAGCAGGCTGCGGAAAACACTGGCCCTTATGCGGGGGCAAAGTAATTCCTAACTTTTATTTTATTCATACACTTATTGAATTTTCACATCGTATTTCTAGCGCACTTGTTACCGTTGGAGGAATTCTTCTTGTTGCATGGTCTTTTTATATTTATGAAAAAGGTAACAAAATTCGTCATTGCTCTTTAGGAGTTTTGTTTTTTATTTTTCTCGAAGCTTTATTAGGTGCACTTTTAGTTTTACTTGGACTTGTTGCTAAAAACAACTCAAATCTTCGTCTTATTTTTATGCCACTGCACCTTGTTACTACTTTCTTGCTTCTTGCAACACTAGTAATTACTTATGTGTGGTCAAAAAATTATCCTAGTGAATTTCACCTAAAAAATAAACCTATAAAAAAATCAATTACTTCTCTTTTGTTGTTACTTTTTATCAGTTGTACAGGGTCGATAACAGCTTTAAGTGATACTTTATTTCGACCTAACTACATAAGTGAAAATTTTATAAACGATATTATATTTTCACAAAATATCTTAAAAATTTTACGTTCTTTTCATCCTATACTAGCCATTATTATATCTTATATTTTAATTAAACTTCTTTTTTCAATTAAAACATATAAGAATCAATTGAATGAAAAAAATTATATCACTACAAATAATTATTTTAAAATATTTATTGGATTGACAGTCATTCAAATAGTAATTGGTTTTACTAATATATTTTTACTAATACCTGTCTGGACTCAAATTATTCATTTACTCACTGCTGACTTGATCTGGATTTACGCTATTTTTTTTATCAACTCTGTCTTTTTTCCAACAACCACAAAAATAAAAACCTTAAAATAATTTTATATTATTCATTTTTTTATAATTTCAAAAATAACCTAAAAATAGTGATTACCTGAAATTTAATTAATATTATTTATGGTAATCTTATTTATACGAAAATTTGCCTAAAGATAAGGCATTTTTTTTCCTTTTTGCTCATTTTTCATGGGAAGGCGTAAAAAGTAGCAGGCTAAAAAATATAGGTTTGGATTAAAATAAAGAAAACTCATAAAGGAAATAAAATGCTTTTTCATAAAAGACTTCTTTGTCATGCCCTCATGCTCACAGCCGGACTCTCACTGTGTTCTTGCGCAAGCATGGGTCCACGAGTGCTGCCCACCAATCGGGAAGGATTTAATTCAGCACTTCTTAGCAGCGATGAACAACAACTCCTCCTTAATATTACAAGATTAAGATATGAAGACAGGCCGTATTTTTTAGATGTAAGCAGTGTAACAACATCAGGCTCTTTAGCCCTTTCCAGCAACTCCTCCTTTACGGCTTCAGGGTCATCTGGCAGCTCAGCGCCAACCACAAAATCATTTTCAGCAACAAGCTTATTCCCAGGTGTGGCATTCACTGATGTTCCCACAGTGATGTATTCCCCACTTCAAGGAGAAAAATTTATCAAGCAAATTCTTACTCCCATTGGCATTAATAATGCCAGTCTTCTCATGGAGTCAGGCTGGAGTCCTGCTCGTATCTTTAGAATTATCATCCAAACAATGGGCCCTCTTGAAAATGGCACAAGGGTCACACGACCGTTCTCAAGCCATGTTCCTGAATACAAGGAGTTCATCAATTTTGTCCATGACTTGTACAAATACGAGGTAAACAATGACTTAGCATTTTCTATTGTTAACCTTGGAGGTCAAACATCAATTCGACTTCAGGCAAGCCCTAGCTTCCAGGTGTCTCATAAATACAAAAAAGCACTTGATTTACTTGGTATCGTTGGAAGACCAAAATCAATTTTCTTTGTAGACAAAACCATAAGTTCCAAAGTTGAGCACAAATATCCTGATTCAGCTTTCTTAACAATTCGAACACGATCGTTTATGGGAGTGCTTTATTATCTTTCTAAATCTGTAGAAGTTACACAAGAAGACAAAGATAAGGGAATCGTTGGCATCACGCTTGATTCTAAAAACAACGAATTCGATTGGCGTGAGGTCACAAAAAATATCATTCAGGTCAAAAACTCATCAGAAAAGCCTAAAAACTCTAATATTGCCATTCAATACAGAGATAGATGGTATTACATCGAGGATAGTGATTTATCATCAAAGGAAACCTTCGCCCTTGTTAGCCAACTATTTTCCCTAATGGCCGGAGATCCTCAAAAAGGGCACCCTGTCTTGACAATTTCTTCCGCTGGGTAAAAGTCATTGATTGAAAAATAGAGGTTTTCTTTTTTCCGCAAAGGCTTTCATCCCTTCAGCAGAATCTTGATGATTAAAACAAAGACCAAATTTTGCTGACTCTGTAAGACAACCAGATTGCACATAAGAATCTTTAGAAAGTTTGACTAATTTCTTTGCAGCATTTATGGCAAACGATGAACGAGAAGCTATGTCTCTTGCGATATGGTTCACAAATTCTTGTAATTCAGAAGCTGGTACAACATGATTTATAAGTCCAATTTGCAAGGCCTGCAAAGCATCATATTTTCTGGCCGAAGAAATCCATTCCAAGGCTCTAGCCGTGCCACATTTTTGCGCAAAACGCTGAGTACCACCGAAACCAGGAATTAGACCTAGAGATACTTCAGGAAAACCAAAAGTTGCAGTGTCACTTGAAACTAAAAAATCGCATGCTAAAGCAAGTTCTAAGCCGCCACCTAAGGCAAATCCTTGAATTTTACCAATCACAATCTGAGGAAGATTTTCAAGAGCTGAAAAAACCTTAGACCCTAGCTGAGAAAATTCTGCTGCTTCAATAGGCGTCAGTCCAACCATCTCGCTTATGTCAGCTCCAGCTACAAAAGCTTTGTCGCCTTCACCGGCAAGCACAACAACAGAACATTTGTGTTGAATATTTTCCTCAAGTTCTTTGCAACAATCGTAAAGCTGAGAAAGAACCCTACGATTCAACGCATTCAAAACTTGAGGCCGGTTAATAGTTATGTGAGCTACACTGTTGAATATTTCCAGTTTAACGACGTTATTTTCCATAACATTTCACTTTTTACTCAATTCACTTTCAATAATTGATTGGAATTCCGAAAACGGTTGTGCACCATTCAACATAAGACCATTAATAAAAAATACGGGGGTTGCATTTATGCCTAGGGATTGACCATATTCCATGTCTTGGTGAATCGAATCCATAGCAGTAGAAGATTGCGAGCAAGAGTCAAATTTCGACTTATCAAGCTTCAGTTCAACTGCTAAACTGGAAAACAAATCCTTACTTAATTTATTGTGATTCAAAAACAGTTTATCATGCATCTCCCAAAATTTACCTTGTTGATTTGCACATTCTGCAGCTACTGCTGCACCTAACGCCTGTGGATGAATTTGAACCAGCGGGAAATTTTTGAAGGAAAACTGAATATGGTCTTTATACTTATCAAGAACCTGTTTCATCGTAACTTCGGCAGTGGCACAGAATGGGCACTGATAATCGGCAAACTCAACAATTTTAATTTTCGCTGAATGATTGCCAATGGAAGGGGAATTTCCAATTTCAACGGAAAGTCTTGGCATTTTGGGTTTTTCTAAGGCTGTCACCTGAATTTTTCCAGTTTGTTCCCCTTCGGATAAAAGTGTTTTGAAATAGTTAGAGGCCTCTTTCTGGATAAGGAAAGGTTTGACAAGATTTTCTTGTTCCTGCAATTTTTTACCTTTTAGCTGAGGATTTTCAGCATTTTCACTGATGAATTTTTTTATTTTTTCATCGCTTACAGTAATTTTTTCTCGGATAAACGTTTGTTGAGCTAAAGATTTATCTGAAATACCTTTTTCTTTCCCATAACTCGTAATAATTTCATCAAAATATCTTTTAGCTACAATATTTTCATACTCCTTAAATAACTGCGATTTGCTTTCAAATAAACTCTGTTTTTCGTCAGAAGACAAGTCTTCATCTGAAACAGACTTTCCATTGTAATAGCCAATGACATTAGATTTTGATGGCAAAACACCAGATAAGAAGTTTGTCTTTTTGTCAGAAGAATGAGAGGCGCTATTTAAATCATTTTTGAATAATGCGTAAACACCCACAGCAAGGACAATCAACAAAACAAAACCAAGCAAATAACTTTTCCGAAACATAGTATTCCCTCATGTAAATAATTAATTACAGTTTCTTTCTCAATTTTTTTGTTTTTTCTAAAATTTTCTGTCTAAAATATTCTTCTTCAATGATGTCATCCTTTTTTAAGTTTCTAGATTTTGACTGAGTATTTAAAGAGGGAGCTTTTGCTAACACTTTTATGGCTTCCTTATAATTGCCTTCTAATTCATAAACACGCGCTAAATATAAATAATTAACCAGAAAATTAGGACCTAGTTGAAGACTTTTAATGAAATAACTTTTAGCTTTATCCATGTTTTCCTTTGAAGGAGAGCCCAACAGCGAACCCTGCCCAGAACCAAGATAATATAATCCAAGCATTCTAAAAGGACCTCCACCCTCATATGATGGGTTGATATGGCTAGCCTCCTCAAGCGCTTCAATACCTCCTGAAGCACTATCAAGAGAATTTAAAATTCCCTTACATTGAATGTTGTACCATAAATTTACACCGTACCAATAAAATCCCTCCACAGCTTTTGGTTTCAATTCTTTTGCCTTTTGAGCAACCATTACTCCATATTTAAAAAACAATTGCTTTTCAAAACAAGAAAAATTTTCTCCAAAACCAAAATTACCAATAAAATACATAGCCCTTGCCATTTTCCAATTCACTTCAAAGGAATCTGACGAAATGTCAGGTTGGTTTTGCCCGAAATGAATAAATTCATCCTGACTTTTTATAGAGTGTCTTTGAGACCAAAGCTCATTAATATAAGCCTCAGAAATTATTGTTTTATGTTCTTTTGCTTCGGAAAAAAAAGTGGTGAACAAGAACAAACAAACAACAACGATTCCTCTTATTTTATCCATGGCAAAGCCCCGCTTTTGACATTTTAAAAAGATAGCAATTTTAATTCAATGGCCATTATATATAAAAAACAAAAAAATGTTTTGTGATTTTTGTTTATTTTAATAAAAACAAAACTGATTTGTAAAATTTGTCAAACTATACATACTGTGAAAAAATTCTGCCCACTGATTCCAAAAACCCAATGTTACGATCCAACTGAATTTGACTGAATTTTAAAGATTAACTCTTCTTTGCATTTCACTAGGGGTTCGTAACATGACTGTTTCCAAACTAAGTTGTAACTATTCTGGGTCTCTGGCGTATTCGGCTAGAAATCATTCCATGCCAGGAATGATTTCTTTAAAAGCTGTAAACGATGAAACATGGAACCTCTCGTATGATTTTCCTGAAAAAATTTCGGACAAGATCGTTGCAAACTCCGGTGGCCGCCAACAGTTTATTTTAGACTCTAATATTGATGCCTATGAAGAATTAGAGTTGCTCAATACCAATGACTTGCTTGACGAAAACGTACCCTCGGAGCTTCTCTTATTTCTTTCTGAGCCCACTGTCATGGATTTATTTGGAGTGAAAGTTACAGGTCATAACTTAGATGGTTTACACCCAGGAACAGACCCTATGAGAAACAAAAATGTGGAACCAGGAACAGCTAGAATAAATGAAAAAATTCAAAAAAAAAAAAAAAGAAGTTGTTTAAAGAATTAAAAAGACTTGTAGGACATAAAGAAATAGCTTCTGAAATGGACTTTATGATGGTGACCCGCTCAATTTATAGCAAC
>JAIXXU010000026.1 GCA_027490595.1 Pseudomonadota bacterium | reverse complement strand
CCTTGAACAAAGAGATAAAAAAACCCTTCACGCTAAGGGTTGAAAACGCTCAAAATGATTCCATATTCTTGCGCGCCATAATACAAAAATACAAAGATGCAAAAGTAGATATAGTTGTTCCCATTGGAACTGCAGCCACTGAAATGACTCTGGGGATGATTCACGACCAGCAAATTGTAAGCTTAGCTTCCACTCTTACTGATGAACAAAGAAAGAAACGTTCTCCATGTAACGCTGCGGTTGTTCATGATGAGATACCGGTGAACAAATCTTTAGAATTCATTCATAAGCTGTATCCAAATCTTAATAAATTAGTTCTTATTCACAGTTCATCTGAAAAAGTTCTGCCGGAAGTAAAACTAGCTATGGAGGCTGCCAAACAACAAGGAATTGTGATGAAGTCTTATATGATCAACTCTCTTCCTGAGCTTTATAGTGTTTCTCGCGCTATTCCATCAGACACCCAGGGCATATTTATTTTAAAAGATATTCTCGTTGTTAGTGGTGTTTCCACTCTTGTTAATTTAGCCAAAGAAAAAAATATTGCCCTTATTGCTTCAGATCAAGGTTCTGTAGAGGAGGGTGCACATGTAGCCCTTGGTGTCCAAGAAACTCAAATTGGAATTGAAGGTGGTTTGCTTATTGCTAACATTCTTAAAGGTGCTAAGGCTTGCAATTTGCCAATTGGAGAATTTAAAAAACTAAATGTTTTTGTAAACAATGATGTTGCAATTATGCAAGATATAAAAGCAAATGGTCTTGAGAAACTCGTTCATGAACTAGACTACAGCTTAACATTAGTTAGCAAAAAACAAATAACAAAAGACATGCATGAATGATTAGTTTTATTCTTTCTATACTGACGCAAGTATTGCCGTTTATGCCTTTGGCCATAGGAATTAGTACAAGTTACAATCTCCTTAGAGCTACCGACATGTCGTTGGATGGTAGTTTTGTCCTTGGGGCCGTTGTTTTTGCAAAATTACTAACCCTTGGCTGCCCTCCTTTTTTAAGTGCGTTTGTTGCTCTTCTGGGCGGTGCTTTGGTGGGTGTTTTTGTAAGTTTTATCCAAAGAGGCGGTCATATCGATTCCCTGCTTGCGGGTGTTCTTGTTGTTTTTATTTTGACTAGCTTAAATCTCATTATTTTAGGGCGTCCTAATGTAAATCTGTCTTCATTAAATACGTTATTTTCAAGTGGTTTTTCTAAAAGTCAGTGGTGTGGTTGGTTTCAAGTCACGCTGGCATGTTTGTCTGTGTGTTTCTTTTCTCTTTTATTTATGTCTTCTCGCGCAGGCCTTTTGATGCGCTCCTTGGGTGATAATCCCAGGCTTCTTGGGCGCCTGGGGTATCCTCTTGAACTCATACGTTCCTTGGGCTTTTCTTTTACCAATTTACTTGCAGCTAGTTCAGGCATCATTACATCTCAAATCGTAGGTTATGCAGATATTTCCATGGGTTTGGGTATGACTTTAACAGGAATTTGCGCCATTCTTCTAGGCCAGCAAATTACTCGTGTTTTTATCACAACTCCAGTTGTAAGAACTGGTACCGATTTTTTGGCGTGTTTGATTGGTGTTTTTGTGTATTTTTTAGGTTTAAATTTTTTGTTACGTCTTGATATTGATCCTCTTTATCTAAAAATGTCTTTGGGTTTGTTGCTTATTTTCTTTTTAAGAACTGCTAATATGTCAAAGTCAGGTGCAGCTTGATGGTAAATAAAAATATACAATCCATTCTTAGCGTTAATAATCTCAGTTATAAAATATCATCCTCTTCTGGATTTATTTTAAAAGACGTATCTTTTGACGTCTTCCCTCGAGACTTTTTAATTTTGTTAGGAAGCAATGGTTCAGGAAAAAGTTCTCTCTTAAAATTCATAGACAAGAGGCTTAATTCTCCAAAAAACACCGTTAAATTTGAAGGAGTTGATGTAAATTCCATTTCTACCAAAAAATATTCTCTCAAGGTAAAAACATTAACACAAAATTGTGATGATTCTTTGTTTCCTCATTTAACATTATTTGAAAACTTTAATTTATATGCTCGAAATAGCCTAGGTTCATTTGAAAATAATATTAAAAAAAGAGATTTTCTAGCTAAATATTTGAATGATTTTAATCCTGAGCTGAGTCGCAAATTAGATCAAGAAGTAGATCATTTGTCAGGTGGTGAAAAACAAATGTTTGCTCTAGGTATGACACTATTGCAGCCCCCTGATTTGCTGCTTTTAGATGAACACACGAGTGCGCTTGATCCTCGCACAGCAGATAATAATATGAAAATGACTTTATCTCTTATAAAAAAACATGGCATTACTTGCATTTTAACCACTCATAATTTGCATATGGCTGAAGAATATGGAAACCGTATTGCTGTTTTGCAAAGAGGACAAATTCTACAATTTGTTCATGAAGGTCAAAAACATCAATTTACAAAAGAACAAATGTATCAATTATTTTATTAAGGAAAGTTTTTTTTGTGAAAAGAAATCAGGGTGTTCTTATTGACCTTTTAAAAAATGGAATACAAGCAGCTACGCGTCATGAAAATCCATATTTAAAAGAGGCCTTAAATTTAGCAGATATTTTGTATACAGAATCAGAAATATTTACAGAAGTAAAACCTTCTTTCTTGTCTAGTTATGAAAAAACAATTCTTGAAATTGGCTGCTATATGGGAAAAAACATTGTCGAAATGTCCCAAAATAACCCAGCTCTTAATTTTATAGGTTGTGATATTACCTATAAAAGAGTTGTCAAAGCAGCAAGAAAAATAAAAAACCATAAAATTCAAAATGCTAAAATTATTTTGTGTGATGGTGAAAAATTTATTTTAGATGCAGTGCCTTTAAGCTCCTTAGGCGGAATTTGTATTTTTTTTCCTGATCCTTGGCCTAAAGAGAAACACGAAAAAAATAGAATTATGGATCAGGAATTTGTTCTGCAAATTTTACATAAGTTAGCCCCTAATGGTTTTTTTTGGTTTAAGTCTGATTCTAAGGCTTACTTTGACCATACATGCGCCTTGATGTGGAAGAATGGGTTCCAAAAAACTGAACTAAATGTTTCCTGTTGTCCGGAAATATTAAAAGGTGGGCCTTATGAAACTCAGTTTCAAAAAATGTTTCAAGAGAAAGGAGTTCCTTTCTACGAATGTGTTTTTTTAAAATCATCCTAAATAGTTCTAGTTTTTCTTAATCTAAGTGCCTTATAAGAGGTAATTTTATGGCTCATAATGTATGTGCGTCTGAGGTTCAACGTGCGGCTACAGTAGCTATATTTTGCGCTGCAGGTTTAGCGTTAACTAAGTTGGTTTTGTTTTTTTTCTCGGGGTCTTTGGTCATTGCTATGTCTGCCTGGGACAGCAGTCTCGATTTCATCGTATCTTCCATAAATAGAAAGATAATACAATATGCACGGCAGGCAGCAGACGATGACCACCCTTATGGTCATGGACGTGCCGAAAGTATTGCAGCTTTTGGTCAAGGCTGTCTTATTTTGGGGGGTGGTTTAGTTGTTTTTATCTCTAGCATTTACGATATCATAAATTTTTTTCAGCGCTCCATGGGTGAAAAGCGTATGGAAAATTGGGGTTATGTTGTATTTTTCCTGTTAGCAACAGTTGTAAGTCAATTAATTGCAAACTTATTAAAGTACAAAGGCAAAAAATACAATAGCATGGCTTTAATTGCAGATGCGAAACACTATCAAGTAGACAGCCTCACTAATATAGCCAGTGCTATTGGTGTGGCTGGGGTTATTTTCTTCCACCTGCCTATACTAGACCCTATTATAGCAGCACTATTTGCCATTTATGTTGTATATGGTGGTTTTGATCTTTTGAGGATGAGTATCAAAGAACTCATGGATCATGTTCTTCCACAGGATGTTTTTCAGCATGTTTCTTCTTTAGTACAAAGTGTAGATTCTCGAATTATTGATATTCACAAACTACGTGGCCGTAAAATGGGCCATTACTATCACTTTGATTTTCATTTGTCCTTGCCTAAAGAATTAACTTTTGAAGAAGTTCATGGGGTTCTTCAAAAAATAGAGAGGTTATTGGTTCAACACTATGGCGGTGACACGACAATTCATGCCGATCCTAAGTAATAGTTAAATGACATTTAATTTTGCTCTACAAATGAAAGAAGAAATTAAGCGATTATTTTCCTTTGAAGCGTCACTTTTTTCTTTTTCTGAGCAATCTCAACTTTTAAAAAAAGATTTAAGTGTTTTGGAAGATTGGCTTGCGAATAAACACCATGGTCAGATGGAATTTATGTCTAAAAACATTGATGCTCGGACAAAGGTTGAGCATATTTTACCAAATACTCAAACTGCCTTGGTTTTCCTCATTCCTTATTCCCATGGCCACAGGGTAAGACGTCGCCTGCAAACAAATATCACTTCTACAAAGCTTTCAGCGCATAAAAACTCGCTGATAGGAAAGAGGCTAATTTCAAAGTATGTGTATGGAAAAGATTATCACAAAATTATCAAGGTGCTTTTAGAAGACGAAATTAGAAAGTTAGAAAGTTATCTCGGTACTATTTTTTCCTATCGTATCGTTGTAGACAGCATTCCATTTTTAGAAAGAGCGCATGCCCGCGAGGCAGACCTAGGGTTCATTGGTAAAAATACGATGTTAATTCGTCCGGGTACGGGCAGTTTCTTTTTCATAGCATCGGTCCTTACGACGTTGCCGGCTTCTTTCTTATCAGAAAAAATTATGAAAAAGTCCAAGTTTAATCAAATTGATTGTGGATCTTGTAATCTTTGCGTGGAGGCTTGTCCAACGCAAGCTCTTCTTGGCAGTAGAACGATGGATGCAAGACGATGTCTGTCCTACCTTACCATTGAACATAGAGGCCCCATTGAGGATGAGTATTTGCCTCATTTTCAAAATACAATATATGGTTGCGATATCTGTCAGGATGTTTGTCCTTACAACTCAGTTACTCTTGATGTCGCTGTTCCTGAGAAATTTTCCCATCCCCATGAGCCATTTACCATCATTTCACCCTATGACGTTGCCACAATGAGCTTTCAAGATTACCAAAAGTGGTTTGGTGGAACAGCTGCAACAAGGGCAAAATTTCAAGGTTTAAAGCGCAATGCCCTGTATCACTTGCTTGCCATCGCTGACCAGAACGTGCTTGAAATATGCGATCAGTGGATTTCTGGTGAAGACAAAACCTTAGAAGCTGTTGCCCTTCAGGTAAGTCGTCTTGTGTTTAAAAAAATTAATCATCAAGTCTCACTCTAAAAGGTCGACAAGATTTTTATTAACCAAAAGGAATATGGGAAAAATTCTTTATGTCCTTGAGCCGTAAACTGCATCTCATTATTATACCAATTTTTATAGCAATGACGCTTTCGTCTCTGATAGAAATTATTCAAACTAGAGGAACATATCAAGAAGATTTTGATGCATCTTTGAAAACTTCGATGACGGTGTTAAGTCCTGCCATTTCAATGGATATTTTTAATGTAGATCAGCCCTCTGCTTTAAAGGCTCTTTATGGTATTTTTTCTAACAAAGATATTGTATCAGCCGTCATATTAACCGAAGATAAAAAATTCTTTACAGGTGCGTTAAAAAAGGAACACAGTCAATTACACGATCTTCAGCAGAATGATGAACTAGTCAAATATGTCAATGAATATCATGATGATGGTTCGCATGAGTTTCGTGTATTACCCTTAGCCTCCGGTGAAAGAGTTTATATCTATCCTTTATACAATGATGTCGGTTATAACACTAAGATTTTTTTACATGGATATCTTGTCATCAAAGCTAGTACTCACGCTTTGTCGAACAGAATATTATTCATGTTTTTGCGCCTTCTTGGAGGGTTGTTTGTTAGTTTTGCTCTTGCTACGGTTGTGACACGACTTATATTACAAATTCAAGTTATCAAACCTATTGCCTCATTAATGGAGGCTAGTATTGCCTTAGCCAAGGGAAAGTTTACCAAAATTACAAATATCAAAGAAGATAATAAGGATGAAATTTACCAATTAACAACAAGTTTTAACACCATGGCTTATAAAATTGAAGAACATTTAAATTTATTACGTGGGATGTCATTGGCTACGCAGGAAATAGTTAAGTCTGAAAGCCCTGAAGAGATTTATTTTACATCTGAAAAGCATCTGAAAGAACTCTTGGATGCTCGTGAAGTTTACTTGTGTTTAAATATTTCCAAAGATTTTAATCTTAATTTCGATAGTTTTAAAATTATTCCTGAAGGGAGTAAATTCACCTTAAATAAAATTTTTTTCCATCACATGGAAACAAGTCCAGAAACTTTTTTTCTTTCTGCGGAAGAAAATCCTGGTAATGATAAACATGCCGTGGGATCACCGCTACTTACAACTCAAGGTAAATTAGTTGGTATTATCATTGTTTTAATTGACTTTAATCATCCCAAAAGAGAAGAAGAAATTTTGCAAATTTTAAGAAATTTGTCTATTTCAGTAACTACAGCAATTGTTAACTATGGTCGCGTTTTGCAAGAAAAAGATAAAGCAAACATTGAAAGAGACTTAGAATTAGCAAAAGTTTTGCAAAATTCTATTCTCTCGACGCCAAAGCAAGAAAGTGATTTTTACCGAATTGCAACTTTTTATAAACCAGCTGGAAAGTGTGGTGGTGATTGGTTTGCCACTTATGAATTGGATGAAAGTCGCTTATTCATTTTATTTGGAGATGTTTCAGGACACGGAACACCTGCTGCTTTGCTAACGGCTGCAACCAAAGGCTATGCTGATATGTTAGTTCAGTCCTATTCATATAAACAAGTAACGTCAGAACATATCATCACAGACACGCTGTCGCATTTGAATCGGTGTCTTTTTCAAAATGGAAAACAACTTTACTTCATGTCATTGTCTGCATTTATTGTAAATTTTAGAGAGCATAAAATTTACGCATCATCTGCTGGTCACAATCCAACAATAATGCTTAAAAAGAATGAAAAAAATCAGATTTTATCATCACTTATTCACTTGAAATCTGGTGATTTACTGGGTTTTTCTCAAGAAAGTTTTTATGAGTCTACTGTGCTTTCTTTTTTTCCTGGCGACAAACTTATTTTTTACACCGATGGTTTGGTAGAGGGTGAGAATGAGCATAAAAAGAAATATGGTTTACGGCGGTTAAAGGCTACCATAGAAAAGTTTGGTCATTTAAGTCCTGCAACATTACTCGATCAAACATATTCAACAGCCTTTGCTTTTTTTGGCGGCGTCATACCCGCGGATGATATTACGTTACTAGCAATAGAGTTTAAAGAAAATAAATAGCATTACTGAATTCGTTTGTCTAAACTTTTTCTCTTGCTTAATTTGACTACACGTGATAACCGCCAAGGACTATGGTTGTACAAAATTTAAAATCCAGCATCCCTATATCACTCGACAAAGCTCGCTTCGATCTTGCGGCAGCGTCCTTGTTTCCTCATGTCAGTCGTAAAAAAATAAAAAAAATTATTGATTTGGGCGGAGCGTATCTCAACAAGCGGCGTATAAAATTCGCCAAGCAGGAAGTGAAAAAGGGTGATGAAATACAATTGTTCTGGGATAATAACGTTTCCAACGATTCAACTTCCAAGGAGAGTAACCAAGATACCGGGGTTCAATTTGGCAGTATAAATCAAATATCGATTTTATTTGATCACAAAGACTTTGTTATTATTGACAAACCAGCGGGAATTGCCACGCAAGCGACGTTGACGTCTTCAAAAGATACTATTTTTCATGCTCTGAATACTTTGTACCCTGAAAAATTCCCATTGAGTTCTATGCATATGGTTCATAGGTTAGACAAAGATACTTCAGGAATTCTTATTATTGCCCGCAATAAGTTGGCGCAAAAAGAATTTGAAAAACTATTTCTTGAAAAGAAAATTGAGAAAACTTATGAAGCAATTTGTTTTTTCTCACCACAAAAAAAGGCGGGAATTATTTCTTACCCCATTGCAAAATCAAACCATAGAACAAACACATATGAAGCTGTTATGCATTCACGTTCAAAAGTACCTCATGCTAAACAGGCTTTTACCAAATACGAAGTTCTGCAAAACTTAGCCCACGGCACATGTCTTGTGAAGTGTTTCCCCGAAACAGGGCGCACCCACCAAATTCGTGTTCATCTTATGGCCATTGGTTGCCCTATTCTTGGTGATAAAACATATGCACAAAATATTGTTGGTCATAGGTATGGGCAACTGGCGTTAAGACAAATGTTGCACGCAAGCGCTATAGAGTTCACTTATAAACAAGAAAGAATTTCTATTATCTGTGAGTGGTCAAAAGATTACAAAGAAGTTTGGCAAACACTCAGCAATTATTGATTGACTGCGCAATTGCAATTGATAACAATATTTTTCAGCTTATTGAACAAGCCGTCTTGAATGAGGCTTGCCTGCGTAATTTTGTTTTCGTTGTCATTATTATCGTCAAGCTCTGCGACAGCATCTTGAGTAAGATTTATGGTTTTTTTGGTTTCGCTTTTGTTAAAACAACCCTTATTTTCACTATACGCCGTAATGAGATAATCATTAAAAAAGGATAGAATTTCAGGATTTTGATAAAATGCTTCTTTGTTTTTTGTGTGGCGGGCTACAATGAGAGCTAAAAATTCGTCCATATGTCTTCTGTTAAATTTTAAAATATTTTGTTTATGACCATTCATAAGCAATTCAAACACAGGATCAGCTGATTGTGCGTCGCTGTTGTTTTGTCTCATTCCAAAGATACCAGGGTATGTAGCCAATATATGTTCAGGTAGTGTTGACTTTAGAAAAATGATTTCGCTGTTATTTATGTATGTGTGAAGATCTTTTTTGTAATAATAGGGGGATTGCTCATTTTGATCTAATTTGACTTCGAGTTCTTTTTTATCAGTGATTACTTTCGCAGAGATGGAACCAAAGGTGTCTTTGTAAAAGCTTGAGTCAAGAGCTTCAGCAACCTCTGGAGCTCCATGAACGTTGGTCAAGTATTTTTTTAGAAGGTTAAGATCAAATTTACGTGATTGATTAAACGCTAGTCTGCCAAATTCTTCAATAAAACGCATGGCAATGACTTTTTGCACTGACTTAGGAACAAGTGTCGATGGTCTTTGGGAGAAAAATAAATGTGACACATGCTCTGAAAGTTCATCTTTCCTAAGAAGATTTATGATTTGAGTTAGAGAGTAATTATAATCTTTTATCACGCCTTCAAGTAATTTTCGTTTTTGTTCAGGCGTACCTTTGGTTTTTGAATAATTACTCGCGACATGTGAGACAATAAATTGCTTTGGTTGTGAAGAATTAATACTGGACATGAATACCTCGAGGATTTTTTGTTTATAGAGAATTGGTTATTTATCTTTAAGTTACTTTTTTTTTGCTGTCAATTCTCTTTACTCCTAAAACTCCTTTAATATTAAAAAATATATCATTTATTGATTTTATTAAAAATTTAAATGCCGTCTAATTCTCAAGGTAAACTATGCTGGTTTTGTAATGTGCAGGCCTTTGCGTTATTGAGAGAAATTATTGTAACATGACCTCCTTTGTGCGATGACTTATCATCAGTCTTTTTTACATGCCGCAAGAGGAGCTTTAACAATGACACTTATTTCTATCCCATCTCATGGTTCTCCCATTACTGCTGACAGCCATGGTAATCTTCACGTGCCAGACTGTCCTATAATTCCTTTTATTGAAGGTGATGGAATTGGCCCTGATATATGGCGAGCTTCACAAGCTGTTTTTGATGCGGCCGTAGAAAAAGCTTATGCTGGACAAAGAAAAATTCAGTGGATGGAAGTTCCTGCTGGCGAAAAATCTTTTGAGCAAAATGGAAATTGGTTACCAGAAGAAACCATTGAAGCGATCAAAAAATATCGTGTTGCGATAAAGGGTCCGTTGACAACTCCTGTTGGTGGTGGAATTAGAAGCTTAAATGTAACACTAAGGCAAGTTCTTGATTTATACCAATGCGTCCGACCAGTACGTTGGTATCCAAATGTACCCTCTCCTGTAAAAGAACCTCAAAAAGTTAATATGTGTATTTTTCGTGAAAATACGGAAGATATTTATGCAGGCATTGAATTCAAAGCAGGTTCTGAAGAACAAAAAAAATTCCGCAATTTTCTATCCCAAAGTCTTGGAAAAAACGTAAGAGAAGACTCCGGGCTTGGAGTAAAGCCAGTGAGTGAATTTGGATCAAAGCGTTTGGTTCGCGCAGCCATTCGCTATGCAATTGCAAATAATTGCAAAAGTGTCACATTGGTTCACAAAGGTAACATCATGAAATTCACAGAAGGTGCTTTTCGTGATTGGGGTTATGAGGTTGCTACCACTGAATTTCGTGACCAATGCGTTACCTGGGATGAGTGCCAAGGCAATCCACCACAAGGAAAAATATTGATCAAAGATACCATTGCAGACAATATGTTTCAGCAAGCTCTTTTACGCCCAGAAGAATATGAGGTGCTAGCTTGTACCAACCTCAATGGAGATTATTTATCCGATGCTCTTGCAGCTCAAGTGGGTGGGTTAGGTATAGCACCTGGTGCGAATATTGGTGACGGTTATGCTCTTTTTGAGGCAACTCACGGGACAGCACCAAGGTATGCAAACCAAGATAAAGTCAATCCTGGTTCTGTCATATTAAGCGGAAATATGATGTTTGATTACATGGGTTGGAAAGAAGTTTCCAAATTAATTTCAGCTGCATTTGTGAAAACATTAGAACAAAAAATAGTAACCTATGATTTTGCAAGACAACTTCCGGGTGCAAAAGAAGTTAAATGCTCTGAGTTTGGTCAAGCTATTATCAGCAATATGTAAGATAATTTATATGAATTTTGATTTTTCCCCATCAGCGGCTCATATGCGTTTTGCAACCAATAAAAAAGTTGTCACTGAGCATGGAGCAAAAATTTTTGATGTCAGTGTTGAACGGTTTTCAAGTTGG
>JAIXXU010000243.1 GCA_027490595.1 Pseudomonadota bacterium | reverse complement strand
TAGTGTGAGACCTTAAAGAGGAGATATCGTCTATGCAATTTATTGGAGCTGTTGAACTTATCAAAGAAGGAGACGTTTGAGTACTTGTCGTACTTGATGTGGATGAACTTGTTAACGAAGGGGACGTTTGAGTACTTGTCGTGCTTGATGTGGATGAACTTGTTGTCTCAGTAAACAGAGAAAAAAATGAGTTCCTTTTGTCCTCGGAAAGAAAAAAGACACTTTTCGTAACTTTTTTTAGCTCACTTTCTATGAGGTCAGAATATTTTTCATGCTGCCCAGCTTCAGCCTTACTTATCAAAAATTCAATTTTATCATCAGGAAACATAAGCTCTTTTAAGGCTAAGTTTAACTGTTCCTTCGGGTTGTCTAATTCCTGTTTGAAAAGCTCTTTTTGAGAAGCGTTCTTCTGATTTCCTTTGGGTTTTGAATCTTCTTTGACAAGTTGATTTGGCATTTCTTTGTTATGAATCAAAATTTCTTTAGATTGACGCACACGATTAAATAACGATAAAATAGAAACACGCATATTAACCTCCTAACAAGAAAACCATTACCAAAACAAATACAGTCCTAACACTATGATGCTACCCTTTCAAGAGTAACCATCTGTTATTAACATACATTTTAAGTTGTTATTATATAAATATACCAGTCGCACTTTTATGTTTTCAAAAAAATATAAATTCTTTTATTCAGAAAAGATATTTTGATTATTCAGACCCAATAAAATAAAAATAGGTAAAGAATTCAGAAAATTTAGGAATTTAGAATACGAGTGGTACTGCGCCCAGGAACAAGTTCAATCCAACTTACCTCACCGCCCCATGACAAAACCTCTTTGGCACCCACTGTTGTTTCTAAATTATAGTCTGCACCTTTGACGAGCACATCTGGTTTTAGATCACAAATAGTTTCTAGTGGAGTATCTTCTTCAAATATGACAACAAAATCTACGCAAGAAAGTGATGACAAGACCAAAGCACGATCTTCTTGAGATTGAACAGGCCTCGTAGGACCTTTCAATCTTTTGACACTCGCATCGGAATTTAGAGCAACAACAAGCACATCTCCGGCCCGCCTAGCTTTATGAAGATACGTAACATGACCTGCATGCAAAATATCAAAACAACCATTAGTAAACACCACTTTTTGATGCTGAGCACGAAGATCAGACACAAGCTCTTTTAAATCTTTTAAAGCAAGAAGTTTTTGAGGCATCAAGGACTCAGACTCATGTTTGTAGGCGTTTAAAAATTCGAAAGAAGACAAGGTGGCAGTGCCTTTTTTACCACAAACCAGCCCCGCAGCCATGTTTGCAAGCTCCACAGATCGCACCAAAGATAAACGAGCTCCTAGCGCCATAGCTATAAAGGCAACAAGAGTATCTCCAGCACCGGACACATCGGCAACCTGGAGTGCTTTAGAACGCAAGTGAACAGGCTTCGGAAAATCAAGACCCATGGCAAGTACGCCATGCTCTGAAAGACTCATTACCAGGTTCATAGCCTGTGACTTTTGAAGATATGAATTACCAATATCCAAAATTTGCTCTTCAAAAGATTTAGACACTGAATTGTCTTGGGGATGATTGACCCGATAAAGAGCCTTTCCTTCCGATAGATTAGGCTTTATCAGAGAAGAACCAGCATAACGTTGAACGTCGGTACTTTTGGGATCAGTCACAATCGGAATGGAAAATGTTTTGGCAATGCTTATCAAAGACTTCACTAAATTTTCAGATAAGAATCCCTTGTCGTAGTCTGAAATCACGAGAGATTTATGAATAAACTCAGATTTTGCGAACTTTTCAAACTGGTCAACAACAAAAACTTCTTCTTGTTCGCTCAAAGGAGCAACCACTTCATTATCAATTCTAACAATTTGCTGAACTCCGGCAGTATGAGCACTCCCAGAAAGAACTCTCATTTTTCGAATGGTAGGCAGGGTCTTAGAAACAACCAAACTGGAAGCCTCAATTTGAAATTTATCGAGAAGGCGCTGCAAAGTAACTCCATCAGCATCCGCACCAATTCGACCGCACAAAATAGCTTTCCCTCCAAAAACAACAATATTGGCAGCAACATTTGCGGCGCCACCGAGAACATCTGAACTTTTTTGTTGAACAAGCACAGGCACTGGAGCCTCAGGAGAAATACGCAAAACTTGACCCTGAATATAACTATCCAGGATAATATCACCGGCGATAAACACATGGGCTTTTTTAAGCTCCAGAGCGTCTAACGGTTTGTATTCTATTTCCATGGTTTTGATTCCTATTTTTGGCAAACAATTTCTATTGGGATTTCTGCCTCATGTTCTTGAAGTCCAGTTTCCATAAAATGCTTTTGTTTTATAGAGGAAGTTTTTAAGGATAAAACAAATTCCCGCAGCTTTTCTTGCGTCATCGCAATAAGCTGATTTTTGAGTTCACGGTACACTAATTTGTCTAAATAGAAAAGTTCATTTTGTATTGTTGTTAGTTTAATTAACTGAATATTTATTTTTTTATTTTTATCTATTGATATTAAAAAATCAGCTTTATATTTTCTTGGAAAGATTTTTAAAGCCATAAAGGATCTTGGCAAGCGCAAGACAAACAAGGACAATTTTTGTTTGTCGCCTGTTTTTAAATTGTCCTTAACTGACAACTTGTGTTGAAATTCTTGTTCCTTTGTAACTAGTGGCCTATCAGAAATATTTTTTATTTTTACTTCTGGCAGCAAAGGCTTTTCTATCTTGGCGCGATACCTGAGAGGCTGAGACGTTAAGGGAGCAAGAACAATCATACCAGGCGGCTCAACAGAAAAATTTTTAACGGGCATGGATGATTTGATTGTCCACAGCAATACAATGTGAAAAAAAAGAGATAAAAGAAGCGTAAAAAAAAGAGAAAAATGCGAGAAATTCACTAAAAAACTCTTTCTCTCCCCTGGTATTTCACCAGCTGTAGACATCAACCACATCACAAAACTCAGCAAATTGACTTACAACATGAGACTATAATTGTACACTGGCATTTTAAGGGATACACTGCTGCGCGCTCAAGACAGACAAGCGGCACAGGCCTTGACCCAATCATTAGAAAACCCTGTTCGGAGAATAGATGAAAAAAAAATTATTTATATCCATATTTTTTATTGTTATTTCTGTTCCCTTATTTTTGTTTGTGAATAAAAAAACAAATCTCGTATCCATTTCTCACGGCCGCATTCAAATCAATATGTCACCTGAAGCAACGGCATTAAGCGGCACCCAAAACATTAAGCTACTTCAACTTTCT
>JAIXXU010000278.1 GCA_027490595.1 Pseudomonadota bacterium | reverse complement strand
CATGCGGGTTTCTGCGTACAATGGTGTGAATATCAAGTCAGCGCAAGCTATGGCAGATTTTATGCAGTATTTTTCTCAAAAATCAGGATAGTGAAAATAGTTCTTGAATTTCTTGGTGGATCTAACTAGAGTCTTCGCTTGAACTGTTGAGGTTTTTTATGAGCATACAAAAAACGTTGAGTCCGTCGCCAAGTGCAAGATTGTCTGTCAAAAAAGAAGTTGGTCCTAGTATTCCCGCTAAGGTTTCCCAACCTCAAAAGTTGACTCAGGCTTTTCACCCCATAGAAGCAACTTTACCAAAATCACTAAGCTTTCGGCCTCCAGGCCCCATAAAACCCTATTCACTCCCAAACTGCCCTGAAAAAACGTCGTCAGATACTTCTCGTTTTGAAAATATGAAAAAACTGAGAAAAAAATATATTCAGTGTGTTATCCTTACTGTAGTAATGCTTATTGCTGTTCCCGTTACATTTGCTGTAGGCTTTTTCTTTCTGGCAAGCGCTCAACTAGTGGGAGCTATCACATTTGCGACGATTTCTCTTTTTCTTTCATATAAATCAGGAAAGCATGCTTACAATTTTTATAAGCAGTTAAATCCAACAAATAAAAAAAATGAACTTAATGTTGAACACTGCGAGGAAGATACCGCCCTCAATTTAGGTTATACTTCAGATACTGAGAATGCGTTTAGTGACGGGTACGATACAGAAGATGACAATATTGTTAATCTTAATTCTGGTGTGCCTCCCTTTGTGTGAGTGGTCTTAGTGCATTCTGTAACTTCTAAACTTTTGTACATTTGATATTTATGCTAAAACTTGTTGATACCCACTGTCATTTATCTTCCCCAGAGCTGGCCCCTCAGGTGCCCGAACTTTTGGTGCGTGCTGCTTCCAGTGGGGTCGAAAAATTACTAAACATTGGCTACGATCTCCCCTCATCGCAAAAGGCAGTAGAACAGCTTTCCCTATCTGAAAGTTTGTATGCTCTTGTGGGTATTCAGCCCCATGATGCCCCATCGTTTTCTCAAGAAATTGGCTTGCAAATAAAAACGTTAGCCCGTTCTCACAACCGTGTTGTTGGCATCGGGGAAATTGGTTTAGATGGCCATCACCACGAGTCTTCTATGACTGCTCAAATTGGTTGTTTTGAATATTTTTTAAATTTGGCTTGCGAGCTACAACTGCCCGTTGCTATTCATGTGCGAGAGACTCACCAACTTGTTTTGGAGCGTCTCAAGATTTTTTCTGCCAAGGGACTCAGAGGTGTGATTCATTGTTTTACAGGAAGCGCTCAAGAGGCCTGTGATTTTTTAGATTGTGGTTTCTATCTTTCATTTTCTGGAATTGTAACTTTTAAAAACGCTGCCACACTTCAAAATGTGGCAAAAATAATTCCTTTAGAGAAACTTGTTATTGAAACTGACAGTCCTTATTTATCTCCAGTTCCGTTTCGGGGAAAGGTAAATGAGCCTTCTCGTCTTATTCATGTGTGTGAATTTTTAGCGCAGTTGCATTCAATTTCTGCTGAAGAATTTGCAAACATAACGTATCTAAACTCTCATCATTTATTTAACCTTCCTCTTCCGACTTTAGAAATCATATGATAGTATTTTTACTTTAATTTGAATTTGTAATTTACTGGGAAATACTTTTATGAAAAGTCTTTGTGTTTTTATGGGCTCTCGTATGGGAGCAAATCCCATTTATAAAGAACAAGCGAATGCTTTGGCATGTGAAATGGTGAAAAGAAACATTACGTTTGTTTATGGTGGTGCTCGTGTAGGCTTGATGGGTCAGATGGCCGATACAATTCTTTCTCAAGGTGGAAAAGTGATTGGTGTGATACCTAGTGTTCTTATTGAGAAAGAAGTAGCTCACCAAGGTATAACTAAGCTTTATACTGTAGACTCCATGCATGAACGCAAGAATTTAATGGCTGAGTTATCCGATGGGTTCATTACTCTACCTGGTGGATTTGGCACATTAGATGAAATATGCGAAATGATTACTCAAAGTTTTCTTAATCTTCATAATAAAAAATGTGGGTTCTTGAATGTGGATGGATATTTTGATCACTTTTTTAAATTTATTGATCATTCCATCAAGGAAAAATTTATTGAACAAGAAACTTGGGATAAAGTAATACTGTCCCCAAATATAAACTATTTGCTTGATGAGTTCATGCGTTAGTATATGCCTCGTCGCACCCTTCCTATTGATGTTTTATTATCTGAGATTGTCTCTACTCTTAAAGAAAATTGTTCACTCATTTTGAAAGCAACTCCGGGCGCTGGTAAAACGACTCGTGTGCCCTATGAACTTCTTAAAGTTACAGAAAAGAAAGTCTTAGTTTTAGAGCCTAGACGTATTGCTGCAATACTTTCTGCTAAGCGAGTTTCAGAAGAACTTGAACAACCATGCGGTCAACTCGTAGGTTATCAGGTGCGTTTTGATAAAAAAGAGTCAGCTGATACACGTTTAAAATATGTGACAGAGGGTCTTTTTTTGCGTCTACTTTTGCAAGACTGTCTTTTAAAAGATGTTGGCTGCGTTGTATTAGACGAATTTCATGAAAGGCATCTTTATACTGACGTTGCCTTGATGGCTTTAGTTTATTTGCAAAAAACGTTGCGACCAGAATTAAAAATTGTCGTCATGTCTGCTACTCTCGATAATCAACTTCTAGAGCAATATTTATTCTCTGCAAAAGTACTAGTATGTGAAACTCAAAATTTCCCAGTAAACGTTGAATATCTACCGGAAGAATTTCATGCCAGAAACTTAGACTTAAAAGTTTTATGGGCTCTAGAAAAAATTTTGAAAACCTATCCTCATAATTTAGGCCACATTCTTGTGTTTCTGCCCGGCAAGGCTGAAATTGATTCTTGTGAGTCCATATTGAGACAATCACAGTGCTTAGAAACTCTTTCCATCTTGAAATTAACAGCTGAGAGTTCTCCCGTTGATCAGGAAAAAGTTTTTATAAATTCTTCTCAGCGTAAGATTATTCTTTCTACAAATGTTGCGGAAACTTCTGTTACAATTGATGGAGTCAGTTTTGTTGTTGATGCAGGTCTAGCGAAAGTTGGAGGTCATGCTACTTGGAGTGGTCTGACAACTTTGACAACCAAACCTGTGAGTCAGTCATCATGTATTCAACGTATGGGTCGTGCTGGGAGAACAAAAGAAGGGTATTGCTTCAGGTTGTTCTCTGTTGCGGATTTTCATCGACGTCCAAAGTTTGCTGTTTCTGAAATCAAACGCGTTGACCTTTCGCAGATCTTGCTTGAAGTCCTTCAGCTTTGTGAAATGTGGAAAAGAGAAGGGGCACAAGAAACTTCTTTTGAAGCATTGCCTTGGTTAGAGCAGCCTTCTGATCAAGCGCTTCAAAGTACCTCTGATCTAT
>JAIXXU010000217.1 GCA_027490595.1 Pseudomonadota bacterium | reverse complement strand
TAGGGGAGCCTGTGGGTTCAGGCGACCATATATATATATATATATATGTGATAACAGACATCTATATAGTAGTAACTAAGTGGTGGCTAACATCTATATATATAACTAAGTGGTAATTAACAGCTATAGTAATAACTAACATCTATAATAGTAACTAAGTGGTGGCTAACATCTATATATATATAACTAAGTGGTGTCATGTGTAGTATATATATATATACATATTATCACTTAGTTATTACTATAGCTGTTAATTACCACTTAGTTATATATATATATAGATGTTAGCCACCACTTAGTTACTACTATATAGATGTCTGTTATCACATTATATGGTCGCCTGAACCCACAGGCTCCCCTATAGGCCGGAAAATACGTTTACGAAACACTATTTCGTCATTTTTATGCATTTTAACCCGATTACTATTTTTGTATTTCAAAATTTGATAAAATTTGACTAATTTGCTGAATATAAGGCAAATTGTTTAATTGTACTTTTGAAGTATGTTTTCTCCCGGTAATCCTTTTTTTTGGGCTATAAATACCATAATTAATTAATTATGTAACAAAAACACTGGGTTTGATCCTGGCCCTGAATGAACGCTAGGGTTTTATTTTACACATGCGAGTTACGCGGGCTTTACATTTATTGCTAGCTAGCGGCCGACGGGTGAGCAGTTCTAGCTGAACAAAGTAGATTAATCAACAATATCATGGAGAAATCTGTGTTAATCGTTGTAGAAGATTGTCATCGTTAATCTACCGGCAGCAAGCGGATTACAGGCGAATGGGGATAGTAAAAGCGTCCAGCTAGCCGCTGATCCGTAGCCGATTTGGGAGACTGGTCGGTCACATCGGGACTGAGACAAGGCCCGAGCCCCTACGTGGGGGCAGCAGTGAAGAATCTTGGGCAATGGGCGTCAGCCTGACCCAGTAAAAATCCATGCGTACGCAGGCAATGACTGAAATACGCTTTTCTTGATTTGCATTATGCGCTTTTCATTACAATTAAGCACCGGCCAATCCTGTGCCAGCAGCTGCGGTAAGACAGGAGGTGCGGGCGTTATTCGTTTTAACCGGGTGTAAAGGGTACGTAGGCGGTTAGGGTGAAGAAATTTTTCACCACAAAAAAATAGCAAAATCTCAAAAATATTCTTTGTTTCGTTATTTTTTTAACTAACTAGTGTTGAAAACAGGTTTGATCAAGTCTGTGTGTAACAGTAGAATGTTCACATATACGGTCGAAGACTAACTGGCGAAGGCATCTTTCTAATTTCAACAGACGCTGAGCGGCACGGAAGCTTAGGGCGCAAACGAGATTAGAGACCTCGGTAGTCTTTGCCGTCAACGATGAACGTTCCGGGCTAATCAAGTATGACATAGCCAATTTGGGTGCTACTGTTTGGGGTTGAATAATTTCAACTACATTAGCCGAGCTGAGCTAACGCGTCAAACGTTCCACCTGGGGTCTACGATCGCAAGGTTAAAACTCAAAGGAATTGACGGGAATTCTTACAAGCGGTGGAGCATGCGGTGTAAACTGATGATCCCCGTATGATCTTACCTAACTTTAATCCATATACTGTCCAGTTTCAGATTTAAAGTTATCTGACTTATAGCCTCCGTACAGAATTTCGCATCCGTAAAACAGTTGTCGAAGTGCGGAGTCAATAATCATTAACGAAATCATGTGGAAGGTGTTGCATGGCCGTCTTCAGCTCGTGTTGTGAAGCGTATGGTTAATTTCCACAAACGAACGAAACCCCTACTTGAGTTAAGTATTCGCCAATTAAATCGCCATTGCTTTTGCAGTGAGTTTAAGAGAGTCAATTTATTAGCGTTCACAAGTTCTATTTAAGGCTCTCTCGATTGTTATCTAAAACATGATCAATTCACGTTCAACGTGAGCTGATTTTTGCTTTCTCGTTTTTTTCTAAAAGATGAGAACAGGATCTTTAATCGGCGTACGTTGCGTCGTCTATTAAAGTTTCAAAGCGAATGAACTCTTTTGATTGTGTTTGCGTCGAAGCAAGCAAAAAGTATAAGAGACTAAAAAGAAAAAAAATATAAGCTTATCGAGAAATTATAATTATTTTTTTATTTCGACGCGGTCTAACCACTGTGTCGTTCATTCCAGGCCAGCTTTACTCAGATTGTTTTTATCCGAAAAAGTGCCTGAAAACAAACATTTTTAAGTAAATGAAGGAACAAGGTACCTAAGGGTGCACAGAAATAAAATGAAAGTTTTATTTTTTTTTCTGTCGCAATAGTTTCACGCGTAGTTGTAAAGTAGGATTTAATTCTAAAGATCCAAAAAAGAAAACATAATTTTGTGAGCGGACGGTAAAGGTAAAAAGACCTTGATCGCTTGCCAGCCACAACTTTTTTGTCCCATAGTGGCTCAGTAAAGAAGGATCATTAGCTAGCCTTCTTCACTAGTCCCTACCTTTATGTGAGGCTAGAACCGTCAAACTGACGGATGAAAGCGGGGATGACGTCAGGTCGTCATGACCCTTATAATTAGGGCAACACGTGTGCTACAATGAGAAGGTCAAAACAGCAGTTTGACGTAATAACTCTTCTCTTGGTTCAGATGGCTTTCTGAAACTTGAAAGCCTGAAGGTGGAATCGCCAGTAATCGCAAATCACTTACGTTGCGGTGAACACGTGCTGGAATTCTGTACAAACCGCCCGTCACGGGCTGGGAGAGTGTCTGCCTTAAGCCTATTTAATTCGCTAACTCAGGACCTGAGTTAGGGGGTGACAGTTTGTATCGGTGGGCTCTTAACTGGCACGAAGTCGTAACAAGGTAACTGTACGGGAACGTGTAGTTGGAAAACTGATTTTTTTTAAACAACGTCTATTAATCAATTAAACCAAAACTCTAAAAGTCTTATTAGAAGAATCATGAACCTTCTGTATACAAATATTTCACCTAGTCTTGCTTTTTTTACGCAGTGAAGTGTACCGGATGCACACTGGGCTCATGACCCCGAAGACTTGGTTCAATTCCAGGCTCTGCGACTTTTTATTTTTAAAATAAAAGCCTTTTTGTTTTTTATTTGTTTTATTTTGAATAAATTTTTTCTATGTTAGCCTTTGAGATGGACCTTATTGTACTTTTCACCGCTTTTTTTGCCTCTATTTGTACGCTGAATATAGATTCCGTTGTATACCAGGCTACTTTTGTACTCCCATTTTTTACTTTTTTATTCACAGGTATTGTAACTTGAGCGACCGGTCGTCAATTTTCTCGTTCTACTCTTTCGCAATTAGTGAGCGCTG
>JAIXXU010000169.1 GCA_027490595.1 Pseudomonadota bacterium | reverse complement strand
TTGATTTCTTTTGCTGTCACAGATTTTATCATCACAATGACTCTTTCTGCATCGGATGCGGCCGCACATATTATTGAAAATCCATACTTTCAACAGTATGTCCCACACAACAATGTTCTGGTTACCGGAGTTTTGTTACTTGTACTGGGAATAGTATTTTATATTGGGCTGAGTGAAGCTATTCTTATTTCTGTTTTCGTGACTGTCCCTTATCTCATTTTAAATTCTATCAATATGGCAAAATGTCTTTATGTCATTTACCAAAATCCAGTTCTTATTTCTAATTGGCTACATCAACCGGTTTTTAGGATGAATTATACTGGCCTAGCTTTATTAACGATTATTGCTTTTCCTAAGTTGGCTTTAGGTCTAAGTGGATTTGAAACAGGTGTCTCCGTGATGCCTCTCATTCATAACAACCGGGCTCAAGGGCTAACTAATCATGAAATTTTACAAGGTCGGCTATTGGGGACAAAAAAACTTTTGATCACAGCCGCTCTTATCATGTCTTTTTTCCTGATAATAACGAGTTTTGTAAGTTCCATCTTATTAAGCCCCAAGCAAGTGGGTGACGGAGGAGAGGCCGCTGGGCGCGCTCTAGCATTTTTGGCTCACAAATATTTAGGAAATGTTTTCGGTACAATATATGATGTAAGTACAATTGTTATTTTATCGTTTGCTGGCGCTTCTGCCATGGCAGGTTTACTTTCTATTATTCCTCGTTATCTTCCTAGGTTTGGCATGGCACCACCATGGTTGGAATCAAGAAGGCCTCTCGTTATTTTGGCTACTGGAATGAATCTCTTGATCATTGAAAAGTTTCATGCAGACGTCAATGCTCAAGCCGGAGCCTATGCCACAGGTGTTTTGGCATTGATTCTTTCGGCAGCGGTTGCGGTCACGTTATCCTTTGCGAAAGAATTAACGAATGGGAAAAAGATTTCACCAAAAATAATTTATTTTTCTCTAGTGTCTCTTGTCTTTCTTTATACATTTATTGCCAATATTTTTGATAGACCTGATGGGATTATCATTGCTTCCTTCTTTTTTATAACAATATTGCTAGGTAGTATTATAAGTCGTTGGAACAGATCTTTTGAACTACGCGTGGATGCTGCTGACTTTGTCGATGAATCTTCCAGTAAAATCTTTGAAAGCATTCAAAATAAAAAAGTCGACCTTGTTCCCATCTCTTCTTTTGATACCCGTTGGTTTGAAAAAAAAGTTGCAAAAATCAATGCCTTTTACAAAATCAATAGTCCACTCGCGTTTTTGGTTATCCATTTGCGAGATGATCGCAGCGAATTTATGTCCCCTTTGGAAATTACGGTCAAAAAATTCAGTGATGACTCACCTCACTATCTGATTGAGGTCACTGGAGCCGTAGCTATTCCAAATACAATAGCCTATATCAGTGACCAGCTTATCCCAATTGCAATTTATTTAGGTTTGGCGCGTAAAAATTCTATGGAGCAGGCTATTTCCTACCTCTTTTTTGGTGAAGGGGAAATTGGCCTTCTCACTTACCGCGTTTTAGTTCAATACTGGGAAAAGTCTCGGCAAAAAGAGGTGAAAGAAGGCAAAATAATTTTTGAGCGACGTCCGATGATCTTTCTTATGTCTGAGTGATTTGCTCAAAATTTTCAATACGAAAAACCTTATCCTGAAAAGACATCTGGGGTGTTGGTCGGCCTGAGTGATGAGAATCAACAATAACAGAAAGAGACTCAGGAGCCTCTTTTGCCATAGAAATAAGATTTATATATTCATTTTCAAAGTTTGCAATGACAGTATAATTAGCAGAGATTTTACGCATGACTTCTGCTTTGTATATATGATCTTCTAAATAAAACGGATGTTTGAGTATAACGTTTTCTTCTTGAAAGGGAAAGCCCCATTTTTCTAATTGCTCCAACGTACCAGACAACATTCTATCAGAGTACCTACCCGTGACATAAAAAATAGCTATGTTTTGGTTATATATTTTTGAAACAAATTCAATGCTATTTTTTATAAGCATATCATATTTAACAGGGGTATCATTTTCAAAAAATCGTCTTTTCCATTTTTGTTCTAAAGCGGAAAATACTTCAGCAACAACTTGATCGCTCATGTGAAAACCAGCGTTTTCGAAGGCATGTGCAAGGCTGTAACCCATGTGTCCAAGATTTATTTTTTCAATTTTTTTCACCAGTGTTGCTGGGTATGTTTGAGCTTGAGCTGATTTCAGCCATTCTTGTATGATTCCAAGAGTTCGATAACTAGTATCGAATAGAGTTCCATCCAAATCAAAAACGCAGGCTGTCTTTGTTTTTATTTGAGTTTGACTGTCTTTGTTTTTTTGCAAGATTATCTCAAACAAAGGTTCAGCTTTTACGTCCAAAATATTCCATCCATTGGGTTCACTTCGATAAATACGGCTACGAGGATGCGGATGTTGGATTCCAGCAACGACTTGTTCACTGAGGTAGGTATCAATCGCTTTTTCCAAAGATTGGAAGGTGGCTTCAAGTAATTTTTTTTGATCAGGGTTCATGAACGGTTTTACATGTTCAAATTCTGTTTTTAGTAGGTGTTTAAGTTCAGAGGAATCCATTTTTTGCGTCCATCAGTGAAGGGGGGTAAATTGGCGAGTTTTCCAAGGTTTGGTGTGTGCGAATAATTTGGGTGCCGTAGTTAAGGCAATGTTGTTCGATTTCTTTTGAAATGGGATCGCGCTCGTTTAACGGTAACTCAGGAATAAGATCGCTCACAAAGGACTTTCTTGAAACACCTATCAGTAATGGATAGTCAAGTTTTGATAATGCCTTTAGGCAACACCCAGACAGAAGAAATAAAATATCAAAAAAGTTTTTTCCAAATAAACCGTAGCCAATACCAGGATCGTAAATCAAATTACGTACTCCGACTTTTTTGCAAAAAGTAGTCCTTTCTTCAAAAAAATGAAGAAGGGGGGAGAGCGGTTCTAGGGTATGGCTATGCCCCCAAATGGTTTTCAGAAAGCGATTAAAATCTCCAGGTATAAACTGTGTCTGAAATGCAGGTATCAAGGGAAGATTCGTATTAGTAAAATTTAAATTTCCTGAGTACATGATGACGAGAGAACACTTAAATTGCGCTGCAACATGTGCTGTTGTTGCGTGCTTTCCTTGAATTTTTTCAACTTTTTTTGCAGCGAAAATATCGTTGATGATATCAACCAAACCCTCTCTCGCAAGACTATAGGCAACATGAGGATGATAAGTATCAATGCTGAATAAGATACGACTTGGGCATTGGGATCGTGCAAGTTTAATGTGCTGGTAAACCCTTTTGAGTTCTTCTTCTGATGAGAGGGGTAAACTCTGAGAGCTCTTCGGATTTGTTGCCTGGCCCCCAAAATCAATAATTTGCACGCCCTTTGCAATAAGTTCTTGGCACTTTTCTAAAGATTTTTTGGGGTCTAGATACTTTCCTCCATCACTGAAACTGTCAGGCGTTAAATTTATAATACCCATTTGTGAGGAATTTTTGTCATTTATCGCCACAGTTGCAATATCTCTCGCTAAGCTGGAGAAGGAGTCGGCTGAACAGGGAAAGGGTTGGGGCTAGAAGTTTCTTTATTTTCTTTGGGAGAATCGTCACTTCCGTCTCCTCGGCCACTAGAAGCCTTTTTATCCTGTATTTCTTTTATCTTAGCTGCATTGGCATTGTTATTCACAATCTCGAGGAACTCTTCATTATCGATGGTTTCCACTTCAAGTAGAATTGTAGATATGCGTTCAAAAACATCCATGTTGTTAACAAGAACCTGCTTTGCCAACTCATACTGAGCATTAATGATTTTGGATACTTCAAGGTCTATTTCATGAGCAATAGATTCAGAATAATTACGTGTTTCACCCCAGTCTCTACCTAAAAAGGGATTCTCGCTTTTTTGGCCAAAGTTGATTGGTCCAAGGCGGCTCATACCAAATTGACAGACCATGCGACGGGCAATTTCGGTTGCTTGCTGAATATCGTTTGAAGCCCCGGTTGTATATTGAGAGAACTTTATTTCTTCAGCGGCGCGCCCACCCATAGCGAAGGCTATTTTTGTTAGGAGGTCTTCCTTTGAATAACTAAAAATGTCTTCTTTAGGGAGGTAGGCTGTGAGGCCGAGGGCTTGTCCCCTTGGAATGACGGTGATTTTATGAACATCTTCTTTGGACTTCAAAAAGAAAGCAACTAGGGCATGCCCCGCTTCATGATAGGCCGTAACACGTATTGTATCTTTGGGAAGGACGGCGCTTTTGCGTTCGGGTCCCATCAAGATTTTATCTTTTGCAAATTCAAAATCTTTTTCTGAGACCTGCTTTGCATTGCGACGAGCAGCTGTGAGGGCGGCTTCATTGCAAAGATTTTCTAAGTCAGCACCCGAAAAGCCTGGTGTTCCAAGAGCAATCTTATCTATGCTGAGGTTTTCAACATGCTTAATTTTCTTAATGTGCACCTGAAGAATTTCTTTACGGCCGCGAACGTCGGGAAGAGCGACCGTGACACGGCGGTCAAACCGACCTGGTCTGAGTAGTGCTGGGTCAAGAACATCAGGCCTGTTGGTGGCAGCAATAACGATAACGGCTTCATTGGCCTCAAATCCGTCCATTTCTACTAAAAGTTTATTTAAGGTTTGTTCTCTTTCGGCGTGGCCTCCGCCTATTCCTGCACCACGATGACGGCCTACGGCATCGATTTCATCTATGAAAATAAT
>JAIXXU010000273.1 GCA_027490595.1 Pseudomonadota bacterium | reverse complement strand
GTGCGAGTTCAGGGGATTATATTTGCACCTGCGCTTTTAGGTCTTGTGTTAGGGCCTTTTTTGGGTGGATTAATTACAACATATTTAACATGGCATTGGATTTTTTATCTCAATATTCCCGTGGGTTTTGTTGCTGTTGTTTTAGGTGCGTATTTTATTGCTCAAGAGAAAAGCGCACGAGTTCATCCCTTTGACTTTTTAGGATTTGTAATTTCAGGATTAGCTTTAGGCTGTATAAGTTTTGCTGTAGATTTGTTTGGTCACGAACAAATTATCTCTTCTTTTTATGTTTATTTGAGCGCAATCGTAGGATTTTTTTCTTGCTTATTTCTTGTCATTCACTGCTTGAAGAAGAAAAATCCTGTGCTTGATTTTTCTCTCTTTCGTATTCCAGCGTTTCGTGTTGGCATGGTCTCTTCTTTGCCCTTATATATTATAAATACTGCCATTACATTTTTATTGACATTGCTGTTTCAGGAAGTTTTTAAAAATAATCCTTTGCAGTCTGGTTTTTTGTTATTGCCAATCGCTTGTTCTCAATTTATGACAAGGTTTTTTGCTCCTAAGGTCATTCACTACTTTGGATTTAAAAGATGCATGATGATTTCCTGTTTTTTTATCTCCATAGCACTCCTAGGCTTTTCAAGGTTAAGTCCGAGTACACCTCATTTTTTACTGGTTGCCATTGAAGTCGTTTATGGTGGGTTCTACATTATTCAGATGTCTTGTTGTGGCGCCCTAAATTACGTAGAAACTCCCAAAAATTTAACGTCTCAAGCGACGTCTTTGGACCTGACTCTTCGCCAATTTTTAGCAAGTTTGGGTGTAGGCCTGAGTGCCTTATTACTTGTGGTAATTGCTCGTCTCTTACATGTGGATTTGATGACTCCTCAAAGTCTTCCTGTATTTCAGTGGACGTTGTTTCTATTTGTTGTTTTTCCACTGATGTCTTTTGTGGTTTCTTTTTTTATGCACCCCTCGGTTGGGCAAGTTATTTCTCCCCGTGTTTCGAAATAGTTCATTTTTTATTTGACTGATAATTTTTATTCGACGAATGACACTCTTTTTTGCAGTGTGTTATCATATCATGGAATTCATTTAACCAAGGAAATATCTATGATGCTCAGTTCAGAACTGACCAGGCAGGTTTATTGGTCGCCCGCAGGGGGATTATTGCCATGGGTTCACATGTCTTCTTATTTCTGGCTTGTTGTCGCTCTTTTTATATGCTTTTGGGGAATATATAGGCGTATTAAAATCTGGAAAATGGGGCGCCAAGAAATTTGTTTTGACAAGCCTTTGTTACGTCTTAATTTATTTATTAAAAATGTCTTAGGCCAGGCAAGGGTTTTGAGGAAAAGAACCCAACGAGGAATGGAGCCAAAGTCGCTTTGGGCAGCCATCATGCATGGAACCATTTTCTACGGTTTTATGGCACTGGTTTTTGGTACCACAATTGTTGCTCTGAAAGAGTATGGTATTGTTGATTTATACCGTGGATGGTTTTACGCTTTTGTAAAAATAATTTGTCAACTTGGTGGTTTTGCCTTAGTTATCGGTCTTGGAATGGGGGTTTTCCGTCGTTCTCGAAAACCTACTGAATTTCATCATGGTCTCGATTACTCTGTCATGTATATTCTTTTAGTTTTATTGGCTGTTCAAGGTTTTGTCATTCAAGGTTTACGTTTGGCAGTTGAACCTTCAGCTCAAGATAAAAGTTTTGCTTTTTTTGGAATTGTATTTTCTTATCTTTTTCCAAAAAACATGAACATAGCTTCTGCAGATTTTTTATATTCTGGTTTGTGGTATTTTCATATGCTAACTACCATGGCTTTTGTTGCTTTAATTCCCTACACACGTTTTTTTCATATTTTTACTGCCACGTTAAATTTGGTAACAGCTCGTTTGGAGCCAACAGTTCGACTGGCAACCATGAATTTTGATAATTCCGATGTGGACTATTTTGGAGCAAAAACAACTCAAGACTTTACATGGAAAGACAGGTTAAGTTTTGATTCTTGTACGGAATGCAGACGTTGTACGGACGTGTGCCCTGCAAATGCTGTTGACAAGCCTCTTGATCCAAGACAAGTGATACTAAAGCTGCGCGATAGCATGAGTGTAGAAGCACAGCTTATGCAAAAAGAAGGCAAAATTTCTGAACAGGCACAATTGTATGAATCAAATAAAATCACCCACGATGAAATTTGGGCCTGCACAAACTGCGGTGGTTGTGTCCATGAGTGTCCTGTAGGTATCAATCAGTTGCGCACCATCATGGACTTGCGTCGTTATCAGACGTTAACTCTTGGGGAGGTTCCTTCCTCTGCTGGAAAAGCCATTGAAAATATCAAGCAGTATGGAAACCCTTGGGGTCTCTCCAGTTCTGATAGGTTAAAATGGGCTGAAGGACTCGATATTCCAATTATTACAAGCGAATCACCCGAAGTAGAGTACTTATATTACGTTGGTTGTGCCGGCGCCTACGATTCTCATAATCAAAAGGTGGCTCGCAGTGTTGTGCAAATTTTAAAAAGTTGTGGTGTTGATTTTGCAGTTATGGGTAAGGCTGAAAAGTGCAATGGTGAAGCTGTAAAACGTTTGGGTGATGAATATTCTTTTTCTGAAATTGCCCGTTCAAATGTTGAACATCTCAGTAAACTAAAATTTAAAAAAATTGTAACACACTGTCCCCATTGTTATTCTGTTTTTAAACATGATTATCAAGATTATGGCGGTGTTTATGAAGTATACCATCACACTCAATTGTTAAGTGCATTACACCAAAGTGGCAAACTTAAACTTCCGAACGCCGTAGAAAAAGAAGTTACGTTTCATGATCCCTGTTTCTTGGGCAGACATAATGGAGAGTACGAAGCCCCACGCCAGCTCCTTGAGGCTATTGCTGGTTTGCGTCTTTATGAAATGGAAAAAAGCAAAGAGTCTTCCAGCTGCTGTGGCATGGGAGGAGGGAATATGTGGTATGAAAGTGAAGGGGGTTCCAAAAAAATTGTTGAAAATAGGCTTTCTCATGTAGCTGCCACAGGCGCTAAAACTTTGGTAACCGGTTGCTCATTTTGTCTGATTAATTTTAAAAGTGCCTTTGCTCAAGTAAAAGAAACAGAGAATTTAGAAATTATAGACATTGCCCAAGCCGTGTCTCAGGCTCTTGGTGATTCTAAAATGGTTTGACATCCGGCTATGGTGTAGTTACACCCAAAGCTAGCCTACGTTGGTAATTTATGATCAGTCATAGAAGCGTGGGTCTTCAATAAAAGGAGCACAAGATATGTTACACTCATTTAGTTTTGGCGAGTTGCTTCTCATTTTTGGAATTGTGTTGATTTTGTTTGGCGGAAGTCGCTTGGCATCCGTAGGAAAATCATTGGGTGAGGGCATTGCAAATTTCAAGAAAGGGCTCCAAACCCCTAACGAAGAAAAATCACAACCTACTTCTGCGGAATCTGCTCAAGATGCTTCTGTGGAAAAAACTCAGGTTCATGCAAGTCGTCAAATCCCAATTCAATCGCAATCAGAAACCCAAGTAGTTGATGCGGAAGTCAAAACTACTCGTTAATTTTAAAAAACTTAGGAGAAATTTCTTTCATGGGCTCTCAGTCGCCCTTTTTTTGTTTGAAACAAAAACTCATTTTTATTGTTGGAAAAGGTGGTGTTGGCCGCAGTTCTTTATGCACGGCAGCTGCAGCGCATTTTAGTGAAAAAGGTGAAAAAGTCCTCGTCGTTCAGTGGTCTTTAGTGGATTCTATTTCTCAAATTTTTCAGATGTCAGCTGTATCCCACAAAGCTAAAGAAGTCCTTCATACATCATCATTGTCTCATAAAAAGTGGTCATTTTTTAATATGAACTTTGAGGTTGATGAAGCCATTAGAGAATATTTTGTTGATCATCTTAAATTGAAATTAATTTATTCCCTTGTTATTCAAAATAAACATGTTCAAAAATTATTAAATGCAGCTCCAGGTATTTCTGAACTCTTTTTTTTAGGAAGGCTGTTTTGGTTAGTGGAACTGGCAGAAAAAGAGTGTGGTTTTAGTTATGATCGTATTATTGTTGACACACCAGCCACAGGTCATGGCATTTCTTTATTTGGTGTGGCTCAAGCTGTTGCCAAAATAGGAATCACTGGTCCGTTAGCCCTTGAGTGCGCTCGTGTTTCTTCTCTTCTGACCAACCCTGAAAAAACAGCAGTTTTGCTCGTAACGTTGCCTGAAGAGTTGCCCATTGAAGAAACTATGGAAAGTATCCCAACTATTCATAAAAAACTTGGGTTTAAGCCCACTGGTGTCATTGTGAATATGTCCGTTAGAGAAAATATTTTTCCTTGTTTAAGCTCACAAGAGAGTTTATCAGCCTCTTTTTTTTCTGATTCTCCAGTTAAAAATCAACTAAAAATGGTTTTGTCTTCTTTGTTCAAACGGAACATATTTGAAAAAAAATTACAAGAATATTTATTAAGTGTAAATATTCCTCATTACTCAATTCCTGACTTTAACCTTCTAGAAAAAGATATCAATCCTAAAAAAGTCATAGAATTTATGGTCGATTTCTTTCACAGGGATTACCTGGCATGAGCAATGTAAATAAATTTCCTCAATTACATATTTTTTTGGGTGCTGGTGGCGTTGGCAAAACAACTCTTTCTGCTGCTTACGCTTTGGCATTGGCTCAAGAAGGAAATAAAGTAGGTCTTTTGAGCATTGATCCGGCTAAAAGGCTTCAAAGCGCCTTACAAACAGAGCTTTCTGATGAAGGAGCGCGGATTAAACTTCCAGATGACAAGGGATTCTTGTTGGCATCTATGCTGCAAATGGATCACGCCCTTCGTCGTTGGGTGCAAGAGCAAAATCTTTCTGAAGTAAAAAAACAAAGGTTATTTGAAAACCCTTATTTTCAAGCGCTGTCTGATAAACTAGCTTCTTCTGTGGATACACTTGCAGCAATTCGTATTGCAGAATGGGTTGAGCAATATCCAGATTTAGATCATCTAGTCATTGATACAGCCCCAGGAATTCATGCAGTAGATTTTATTACCAAGCCAGAAAAACTTTCTCTATTTTTAGATAGTAAACTTGTGGATTGGTTAAAGTCTAGTACCGAAGATTCTCAGCCGAAAAAACGTTCCTTTTTCAATCAACTTCTTAAATCGGGAGCCCGTAAAATTTTAGATGGACTCTCTGTTATTGGTGGTCAAAATTTCATAGTTAATTTTGGTGACTTCTTAATTTTGCTTGATGATATTTTGATTCAAGCAATGAAGCGTCTCAACTATTCAAGGCAATGGATATTTCATGAGTCTACGAAAATTATCTTAGTTTGTTCTGTCAGAGATGACGCCTCTCACGTTGCCAGGCAACTTGCACAAGTTTTAAGTAAATTTGCTTTAACTCCTGATTTATCAATCATAAATAAAGTACTACCTGACGAAATTATTCAGAGCAAAGAACTCGATTTCCTCTTAGCAACCAGTTACGAAAAAAATTCTTTGGAAGATGTGTTGTCAAATTATATTTCAAGTTACGCTCGTACACAGGCGAAAGTACTCTGTGATTTACAAATGTTTTCTAAAAATGTGATAAAAATTCCTAATTCTGAAAATTTAGACAAAGACTATGTTTTGCGAATCGATGATCTAATTTCCTTAGGTCAGAAAATAAAATCTCTACAAAAAGTGAAAAAAACATGATTTTTGGAAAATCTTTTTTTGTAAATATTGGCAATGAAGTCATCGATATCATGGCTTCTTTTGGACGTTTGGTTATTTTTTTTAGAGATATTTTTAGATGGCTTATTTCTCCACCATTTAGGGTCGGTCTTTTATTTAAACAGCTTGAATTTGTAGGAAACAAAAGTTCGCTGATTATATTTATTGCAGCCTTGTTTGTAGGGGCTGTTCTAGGGTTACAATTAGGCGTTATTTTTAGATTGTTTAGTGCTCAAGGTCTTATTGGAGCAGCAACTGGAAAATCTTTGGCTATTGAGCTTGGACCTGTGATGTCAGGTTTTATTGTAACCGGAAGAGCAGGGGCTGCTATGGCCGCAGAAATAGCAACCATGCGAGTCAATGAACAACTAGATGCCATGGAAGCTATGGGCGTTAATCCTATGAATTATCTTGTTATACCAAGAGTAATTGCAGGATTAATTATGATGCCCTTACTCTCTGGGATATTTTTGTTTGTTGGTGTTGTCGGTTGTTACTTTGTTGCTGTTGTCATGTATCAAGTAGATAGTGAAACTTTCTTTAAGCAACTGAGATGGATTGTGGAATGGAAAGATGTACTTAAAGGGCTTGAAAAGGCCGCTATATTTGGATTCATTTTTTCTTCTATTGCATGTTACAAGGGTTTTCATGCAAGGGGTGGAGCAAAAGGTGTTGGTGAGGCAACGACTGTGGCTGTTGTAAATAGTCTCATTACTCTTCTTGTGGCAGATTTTATTATAACCTTCTTTCAGGTTCAATAAAAAATGAGTAGTGAGTTTATTGTCCGCGTTGTCAATCTTCATAAACAATTTGGTTCTAAAGTCGTTCTAGATAATTTATCTTTTGACATTCCCCGAGG
>JAIXXU010000072.1 GCA_027490595.1 Pseudomonadota bacterium | reverse complement strand
TAATTATAATTTTATTTATAATTTTTTTTATGAAAAATATTTGGACATCTTGCATCATTTTTTCAACATTATCTCTTGTAATAATTTTCATGTCTTGCAGTTATTCTTCGAAAATTTTGCTCACTATTTTGGAAAAAAAAGAATTTGGAAACACAGAAAATTCATATAAAACTTCCATCTGTATGAATAAAGCAGATGCTTTCGTTATTCTTGGAGGTGGAGTTAATGGGTCTGGTTTGCTTTCTGAATCTAGTAAATCAAGAGTTTTAAGTGCTTCAAAATTCATCTTAAAATTTTCTTCAAGCAAAAATACAAGATTCCCAATCGTCATGTCAGGTGGAAGAAAAAAAAATCAGTTCTCTATGTCTGAAGCTAAAGCTATGAAAAATTACTTGAGTTTAATCTTAAAAAAAAAGATTGATAATTACAGAATAATTACAGAAGAAAACAGCTTAACAACATATGATAATGCTTTATATACAAAAAATATTTTACAAGACAAATTTTCCATAAAGAACATCATTTTAGTGACAAATTCATTTCATATGAATAGAGCTGCATTGACCTTTCAAAAACAAGGGTTTAACGTTTGTCCAGTTGCCGTTAGTTCTCACTTTTTAATAGGCATCAGACTTTTCAGTTTTGAGAACATCATCCATACAAAAAAACTTATTCACGAATATGTTGGCTTGGTATTTTATAGTTTTCTAGGCTGGGTTTAATTGCTTTTTGATATTCTAAATGATAATGGCATCCGAGACTTTTTTAAGGAGCTCACTATGGCTAACATGTATGACACTCGCGAATTCAGAAAGGGACTAAAAGTCCTCATCAACAATGACCCCTGGATTATTGTTGATTTCCAACACGTCAGTCCAGGCAAGGGCGCCGCATTCACAAGAACTAAAGTTAAGAACCTTCGCACTGGTCAAGTTGTAGAACAAAATATCAAGAGCGGTGACAAGCTTGAAAAGCCTGACGTGGAAGAGCGTAATATGCAGTTTCTTTACGCTGACAGCGACGGTTGTAATTTCATGGATACCGGTAATTATGAACAAATCTCTTTGTCTCACAATGAAGTAGGTGATACAAAAAATTATCTTATTGAAAATAGCGTCATCAAGGTTGTCTTTTTTAATGGAAAGCCAATTGGTGTTGAAACAGATATTTTTGTTGAGCTAAAAGTGACTGAAACTACGGCAGGTGTTCGTGGAGATACAGCTACAGGCGGTAGTAAACCTGCAAAACTAGAAACAGGACTTGTGGTAAACGTTCCATTTCACATCAACGAAGGTGACATTTTACGCATTGATACTCGCGAAGCTGTCTACGTTGATCGCGTTAATAGAAAATAATCATAAAAGGATAAAAACGCTATGATCGATACAACTAAAGTTGAAAAACTAATGACTTTAATGATTCAAAACGGCTTTGATGTTCTTCATGCAGAATCCTCGCAAGAAAAAATTTCGTTAGCACGTAATGCGTCCGAAGCTCATGTTCTTTCATCACACTCATCCCATGTTGGCGTAAGTCATCACTCAACCTTAAAAAATTCAATTAGCAACCATTCACACCCCAGCGCTTCAGAAGAAATAAATTCCACAGCACTGTCGAAAGCACCAAACAAAAACAATGATACAAAAGTATCTTCATCAACTGAGTTACCTGCCGGTGAAACAATTACAAGTCCGTTTGTAGGAACTTTTTACAGATCCCCTAGCCCAGATGCCAAGGTTTTTGTTGAGGTAGGCTCCATTGTAAGAAAAGGACAACCCCTTTGCATTGTGGAAGCTATGAAACTCATGAATGAAATCGAAGCCGATATGGATGGCGAAATTGCGGCTATTCTTATCGAAAACGCTAAACCCGTTGAGTTTGGCACGCCATTATTTATTATAGCGCCGAAAAAATAACAGAGGTTGAGCTATGGAACTAAATAAGTTTTCAAAAGTTTTGATTGCCAACCGTGGAGAAATTGCAGTTCGCATTATTCGCGCTTGTCGTGAACTTGGTATTAAAACTGTAGCAGTTTATTCAAAAGCAGACGAGCACAGCTTGCACGCAAAGCTTGCTGATGAAAGCATTTGCATTGGACCTGCCGAAAGCAAAAAGAGTTATTTAAATATTCCAGCCATTATTGCTGCAGCGGAAATTAGCGGCGCGGACGCCATTCACCCTGGATATGGTTTTTTATCTGAGAACGCAGGGTTTGCTGAAATTTGCCAAAAGTGCGATTTTACGTTTATTGGCCCAACTCCTGAACAAATGCGTCAACTTGGTGAAAAAGTTGCTGCCAGAGATGTCGCTCGTAGAGCTGGCCTCCCATTTCTACCTGGTTCAAAATCAGCCATAGAAAGTGTAGATGAGGCTAAAATCACTGCCAAAGAAATTGGTTTTCCCGTTATTTTGAAAGCCAGCGGTGGCGGCGGCGGCAGGGGAATGAAAATTGTTCATAAAGAAGACGATCTCGAGAATGCCTATTTAACATGTAGGCAAGAGGCCTCGGCTGCATTTGGCAATTCAGAAGTTTATCTAGAAAAATACCTTGAAAATCCAAGACATGTTGAAATTCAAATCATTGCCGATCACCATGGTAACGTTGTGCATGTCGGTGAGCGTGATTGCAGTGTCCAACGTCGTCATCAAAAAGTAATTGAAGAAGCCCCTTGTAATCTTCTAACTGAAGTTGACCGCGAAAAGATTGGAGGGTATGCCATTGCCCTTGCTCAGCAGGTTGGTTACCACGGCGCTGGTACAGTAGAATTTCTTATGGATGACAACAAAAATGTTTATTTCATGGAAATGAATACTCGTATTCAAGTTGAACACCCCGTGACAGAAGAAGTTTCAGGAATCGATCTCGTTCGCACTCAAATTTTAGTTGCCATGGGACATAAACTCCCCTTTTCACAAGCTGATGTAAAAATCAAAGGACATGCTATCGAATGTCGGATCAATGCTGAAGATCCCACGAGCTTTGCACCATGGCCTGGCCACATTACAGCCTACTCTTGCCCCGGCGGTTACGGCGTTCGTGTCGATGGTTTTGTTTACCATGGATATACTGTAGTTCCCTTCTATGATTCTATGCTTACAAAATTAATTGTCTATGGTGATACCAGAGAAATTGCCTTAAAAAGAATGGAAAGCGCCTTAAAGGAATTTATTGTAGATGGCATCAGAACGAATATCCCTTTTCACCTCAAAGTACTTAGCCATCCCGAGTTCATCAATGGCACTCACTCCACTCGCTTTCTTGAAAAAGCAGGATTTGTAAAACCCTCCCATTAATATTTCCATTCCATGAATTTTGTGTCATAAGTAAACCAATAACACCGATTATGTGTTTAAGGAGCGCTTATGAATCATACCGAAACTTCGTCGTTGAACCTTAAAATTGGTCTTGCTGAAATGCTAAAAAAAGGCGTCATTATGGACGTCGTTAACAGAGAGCAGGCTCGCATTGCTGAAGACGCGGGAGCCATTGCCGTAATGGCCCTTGAACGTGTTCCTTCTGATATCAGAAAACAAGGTGGTGTGGCTCGTATGTCTCCTCCGGAGCTTATCGAAGAAATCATGAAAGAAGTTAGCATTCCCGTCATGGCCAAATGCCGCATAGGTCATTTTGCAGAGGCTCAAATTCTTCAAAGTCTGGGAGTCGACTATATCGATGAAAGCGAAGTCCTCACTCCTGCAGATGAAGACTATCACATTGACAAATTAACCTTTAAAACTCCCTTTGTTTGCGGCGCAACGAACTTAGGAGAAGCCTTGAGACGTATTGGCGAAGGCGCTGCGCTTATTCGTACAAAAGGTGAGGCGGGAACCGGCAATATCGTGGAAGGAGTCAGACATCTTAGACATATTAATCAACAGATCAAGCGTATACTTTCTCTTGATGATACAGAATTGATGACTGAAGCTAAAAATTTGGGAGCTCCACTAGAACTTTTAAAACTTATTCGCGCTAGCGGTGAGCTTCCTGTTCCTAAATTCGCCGCAGGAGGTATTGCCACTCCCGCAGATGCCGCATTAGCTATGCAACTTGGAGCTCAATCCGTATTTGTAGGCTCAGGAATCTTTAAATCTTCAAATCCCCTTGCTTTTGGAAAGGCAATTGTCAAAGCTGTGGTTGAATTCAATAACCCCGAAGCCTTAGCG
>JAIXXU010000257.1 GCA_027490595.1 Pseudomonadota bacterium | reverse complement strand
TATTGAATATACAAATGATGAACATGGATCTTTTGCTGCCAAGATAGAATACTTCGAAGATTCTCCTTATAATACAAATGATTTAGAATTTAAAGCACTAGGAAAAGCGATGAAACAGCTGGTTCAAAAAGCAATTTCACTCTCGCCGCACATACCCAGTGAAATTAACTTTTTCGTTGACCACATTGATGATCCTTCTTACTTATGTGACCTTGTTATTCCCTATTTAAGCGTAGATTTTTCTGAAAAACAAATGTTACTTGAGTGCGATAATTTGCAAGAAAGGCTTAAAAAAGTTCATTACTTTCTAACAAGTGAAATTGAAATTCTTGAAATCACCAACAAGATAAACTCTGATGTGAAATCAGAGATGGGCAAACAACAACGCAAATATTTTGTTCGTGAACAAATGAAACTTTTGCAAAAAGAACTTGGTGAAATGGAAGGTAAATCAAGCTCCACGAGTTCTGGGCAAGATTTAAATCAAAAAATAGAACAAAGTAAAATGTCCAAAGAAGCTCGCGAGGCTGTCGATCGTGAAATGGAACGCTTGTCTATGATGCAGCCAGGCGCTCCAGAGTATATGGTGAGTCACAATTATGTGAATTGGATACTTGATTTGCCATGGGAAACATTCTCACATGGTGAGATTAATTTAAAAAATGCAGAAAAAATTCTGGATGAAGACCACTATGGACTCAAAAAAGTTAAAAAACGTATTGTAGAATTTTTATCCGTTTGCGCATTAAAAGGGTCCTTAAAAGGCCCAATACTTCTCTTTGTTGGCCCTCCTGGCGTTGGTAAAACAAGCTTGGGCAAGTCTATTGCAAGAGCACTTGGACGAAAATTTGGTCGGATAGCACTAGGTGGAGTTCGTGATGAGGCTGAAATTCGTGGTCACAGAAGAACATACGTGGGAAGCATGCCCGGAAAAATTGCGGATACCTTGAAAAAGACGGGGGTCATGGACCCTGTTATTTTATTTGATGAAATCGATAAGCTGGTCAGTGACGGCCGCGGCGATCCATCCAGTGCCTTACTTGAAGTTCTAGATCCAGAACAAAACAATTCATTTACTGACCATTATCTCAGCATTCCATTAGATTTAAGTAAAGTTTTCTTTATAGCTACTGCAAATAATTTGTATTCTATTCCCCCACCCTTGCGTGATCGAATGGAAATCATTGAGCTAAGTAGTTACACAATTGAAGAAAAAAATCATATTGCCTTCGATCACATTCTTCCACAGGTATTAGAGGAACACGGCCTTCAAGGAAAAATCGATGTAAAATTCTCAGAAGAAACAATGAAAAAAATTATTGATTCTTACACCAGAGAGGCTGGCGTTCGGCAATTAAAGAGAGAACTAGCTGGAATTATCAGAGGAATTACAAAAGATTTTGTAGAAGAAAAACAAGAGCAACATAATCAATTTAATTTAAATAACAAAAAAAATAAAAATTCAAAAAAAACGTCTACACTTAATTATGAAATGGATTCTTATGAAACAAGAGTGATTTCTTTCGAAAAGGTACGTGAATACCTGGGCGCTGAAAATTTTCAAGCTCGTGAAAGGCCAGAAAACCTACCCATTGGTGTTTGTACAGGCCTTGCCTGGACACCTGTAGGCGGAGACGTTTTGCTTGTAGAAACTGTAAAATTAAATCCAGGCTCAGGCAAAATACAACTTACCGGACAACTTGGAGACGTCATGAAAGAGTCCGTGCATACTGCCTTTGCCTTCATCAAGTCCCATGCGAAAGAGTGTTCCGTTAACTCTAAATTAACTTTAAAAAACGACATACATATGCATTTTCCTGAAGGTGCTGTGAAAAAAGATGGCCCAAGCGCAGGAACCGCTGTATTTTGCGCTATGGTTAGTTTATTTTCAGGAAAACCGATTGCAAGTAATCTTGCTATGACTGGAGAAATCTCTCTTCGAGGCGAAGTCTTGCCAGTTGGTGGAGTCAAGGAAAAAGTACTTGCAGCCCACCGCTATGGCATCAAGTATGTTTTAATCCCAGAAAAAAACAAAAAAGATTTAGAAGAAATACCAACGTCTGTTCTTTCAGAATTAAGAATAACATGCGTCTCAACTCTTAATGATGTCTTTAAAGAGGCATTTCCTAGTGTAAATAAATCTAAGAAAAAAAGTAACACTCAAACAAAACGTAAATAATTTAACATTAACAAGTAGTATTTTTATGCATTTAAAGGTTTATCTTGATCATAACGCCACAAGCCCAGCCACGGCATCGCACCTAGCAGACCTATTTGAAATCATAAATCAAGGGCTGGGAAATCCTTCAAGCCCCCATGAAATAGGTAGAAACAGTTCTGTTGCTCTTACAAAAACTAGAAAACTATTAGCCAAAGCACTAGAAGTCGACGAAGGAACACTAATTTTTACTTCAGGGGCAACCGAATCAAACAACATGGCAATTATGGGTGTATGTCGACCTTTACTTGCAAACTATGGCTTCACCCCACACGCCATAACATCAAGTTTTGAACACGCCTCTGTTCTTGAACCACTTGAGTTTCTTCAGCGTTCATCCAATTTAAATATTTCTTTCATAAATCCATGCCACAATGGATTTACTAACTTAGAAAATTTTTTAAAGTCCATCACTCCTCAAACCATATTCCTATCACTCATGGTTGCGAACAACGAGGTTGGAACATTACAACCAGTAAAAGATCTTGGTGACGTTCTTCATTACAAGCGCTGGGGTATTGTTCCAAATGGCTGTAACCGTGAACAACTCGATGAACAATCTAAGCATATTCCTGGCGAAATCTCTTCAGAAATGTTGCAAAAAATTCATTTTCATGTCGATGCTGTTCAAGCTTTTGGCAAAATACCCACAGCTTACTGGAACTCTCCCGGCATAGACTCGTTTAGTGTCAGTGGTCATAAAATAGGCGCATTGTCTGGTGTGGGTGCACTGCATTTAAAAAAGGGAAGAAAACTTGAACACCTACTTTTAGGTGGCGCACAAGAAAAAAATCGTCGCGCAGGAACTGAAAATATTGCTGGAATCGTTAGTTTTGGTCTTGCTTGTCAGGAACTTTTATCACCAGAATGGCAAAACCGAATCCTAAAAATGAATAATTTACGAATGGAATTATATAACACTTTATCTAACATCCCAAACATTATTTTAAATAGCACAAGTACAAATTCTCTTCCAAACACAATTAATATCAGCATTGCTGGCAACAAGCACGATAATAATTTGCAAACATTTAATGGTGAAGACTTACTACTTGAGCTTGATCTTAAAGGTTTTTACGCAAGCTCTGGTTCCGCATGCAGTAGTGGTGCAAATAAACCTTCACACGTTTTAAAAGCCATGGGTCGCTCAAACCAACAAGCTCAAAATGCCATTCGTTTCTCTTTGTCTGTGAATACACAAGAAGAAGACATTAAAAAACTTATTGATTTTTTAAATAGTTTTATCTGAAGTTTCAAAAGTTCATTTAAACGAAATTTAAAAAGTTTATTGAGACTGAATTAAAGAAATAAAATTAAAAGAGTTGCCTCTAAAATATTCAG
>JAIXXU010000120.1 GCA_027490595.1 Pseudomonadota bacterium | reverse complement strand
CGTTTTTTTGCTTTTTGAAAGGCGTCAGCAAGAACACTTAAGCTATTCGTGGCGCTATTATTCACACCAATAGTTTTTTTACTTTCAACGTCTTGGTATTCAGACCAATTTTCCCGATCAGACCCATCTTTTAGACTTAAAGCAATTTTTAATCTTGGTTGCTGTTCAATTTTTAAAATTCTCACAGACACTAGTTGACCTTCTTGGACAACATCTGAAGCCTGTTTGATTCTTTTGTGTGAAAGCTCAGACAATGAAATTAAACCATCCACACCTTCCACATTGGCAAACGCCCCAAAAGGAACAAGCCTGGTAATTTTTCCCTTAACCACTGAGCCTTCTTTCAAGTTTGCCAATATTTCTGATTTGCGTTTTTCAAACTCTTCTTTAAGTAATTCTTTTCTTGAAAGGACAATATTCTTTCCTCTTAATTCAGCCACATGAAAAGTAAGGACAAGTCCAATATAGGAATCAGGATCAGTGATACGAGTTAGCTCCATGTTAGACATGGGAACAAAAGCTCTATGAGTCCCAATCATTACTTCAAAGCCGCCTTTGTTTACTTTTTCAACCTTACCTTCCAGCGGAATACGAGATTCATAAGCCTCACGTATTAAGTTAAGGTCAGCATCCGAGCGTTTGAGCGATCTTGTTAAGAGAATTTCAGATCCATTATCAACTTTAACATAAGTATGAAGAACTTCGCCTACTTTAGGAAGAGGTAAACCTGATGCGTGAAATTCTTCACAGGCAATAGAACCTGCATTTTTTCCACCAAGATCGATAAAAACGAACTCTTGGCCCACAGACATAACTGTTCCTTCAACCCTGCTTCCTACACGAAGTTTTTGGGCTGCTGGCGCTATCTTTTCTTGTTGAAGTAAGGTTTCAAATTCAGAGGAAACTTCATTATTTTCAGCAAAAGGATCATCTGTATGCGTGTGGTGGTCAATAAAGTTAAATTTTGCCATGCCTGGCCCCTTTTCGTTTGTAAGTTTTGATGGTTTGTTCTTCTCATCTTGGCAGGTTTTGTGCCACAATCGGTTACTGAAATCAAATTATATGGAAATAGATATTATGACTTTACAACTCAGAAAATTCAAGAAAACACTTAAAAAACTTTTGGACTCCCATATTGTTTTCCTCTTTATAGAGCTCGCAAACATCCTCTGCCATCAAACTGTTTTTGCAAACTTTAAACCAACTCTTCAAGTAGTTGTTTGTCACAATATTTTGAATGATAAATTGATTTCAACCTTTGAAAATGAAAATCACGTAAACGTAAGAGTAGAATTTGCCAATAGTCGAGAAGAAGTTTTATCTCAGATCAAAGCTGGGCTTAGAATTTATGATGTAGTGATTGGAAATGAAAGAACACTTGAAAAACTTGCTTTGAATAAATATTTAAGAAGCATTCCTTCTACCCTATATCCTAAACAAGAACTAGTGCCAGTATTAGAAAAGATCACAAAACTCAATGAAGAAATCCACTATAATTTACCTCTTTTTGTTGACCCTATCGGAATCGCTTACGATAAAAAACAAACAAATAATATCTCTAATATTTCATGGGACACATTATTAAATACAACAGAATACCCTAAATGGAGACAAAGAATCGTCGTCCCCTTCTCAGCAAAAGGTCAAATGCTTATCGCACTCTTAGCTACAGGCCATCAAATTAACATACAAAATTGGTCTTTTCCACCGGAAACTGCATTATGGTTTAGCAAATTAAAACTGCAAAATAAAAAAAATCATGTGCCCTTAGAGCTTGCTTTTTTAGGCAATCAAATCGCCTCATCAGTTATTTTTTATTCAGACTATTTAAGATTAAAAAAGGTTGTTCCTAATTTAGAATTTGTTATTCCTGCAGAAGGAACCTACTATGACAGAATTGGAATAAGCTTAACAAGCAACTCTTTACAAGATGCCTTATCAAAAAAATTTGTTGAATTTATATATAAAAATAGGTCTGAACTTGCTAAAAATAATACATGGGTTGATTTGCGTACTCAGAAATTTCAACAATCAGACGTTTCACATTGGTATCCGTTTGATGACGAAGCACCTTGGTCCAAAAAGCTTGAAAAGATTCTAAAAGATCTTACAGAATCAGAAAAGGTAATATTTTAATTTATCTCAAAAAGCTTATTTCAAGGAAGAACTAAATTTGAATTATATTTTATCGATTGATTTAGGCACAACTGGCGTTCAAGCATCTCTTTTTAGACTGCCTGACTTCACAATGCTTGGAAATAATAAAGTACCACTCAAAATAGTCTATCCCAATCCAGGTTGGGTGGAACAGTCACCGCAAGATATTTGGAAAGCCACTCAGGAAGCAATCAAGAATTGTATTGCCACAGTTGCACTTAAAAATGTAGAGTTTAAGGCAAACGAAATTATCACAATAGGTATCAGCAACCAAAGGGAAACTTGCGTTGCTTGGCATAAAAATACAGGAGAAACTCATACACCTGCAATTGTATGGCAAGATAGACGCACTGCAGAATTTTGTGAGGCTTTAGCTGAAAAGAAATTCATACACAAGAAAACTGGACTTCTATGTGACCCGTACTTTAGTGCTTCAAAAATGAATTGGATATTAAAAAATAGTCCACAATGTAAAGCATGGGAAAAACAAAATAAGCTTTGCCTGGGGACTATTGATTCCTTTGTTTTATGGAATCTTACTGCAGGAAAAAGTTTTGTTACTGATCACACAAATGCTAGCCGAACACTACTCTACAACATTCATTCAGGAATATTTGACAGCGAATTATGCGAACTTTTTCAGTTAGAAGAATCTTGTCTGCCAACAATTATTCCAAGCAGCTCACTTATTGGATACACAAGCAAGGTTCCTGAACTTCCCGATGGAATTCCAATCACAGGAGTTCTTGGAGATCAGCAAGCCGCGTTATTTGGCCAGCAATGTTTTTATGCTGGCGAGGGAAAAATCACATTTGGTACAGGCGCTTTTCTTCTCATGAATACGGGCCCAAAAATCATTTTGTCAGAAAAAGGTCTTCTTACAACAGTTTCTTTTAGCGATAAAGATACCCGAACATTTGCCTTAGAAGGTTCAGCATTCATAGCAGGATCTGCAATTCAATTTCTTCGAGATCAATTTGGCTGGATACAATCCTCAGGCCAAGTTGAGCAAGTTGCATTGAGTGAGCCTCGAGATCCCAATGTGTTATTTGTGCCCGCTCTTTCAGGCTTAGGAACACCGTATTGGAATCCACTAGCCAAAGGCGTGCTGTTTGGACTTACTCGAGGTACAAAAAAAGAACAAATCATAAGAGCAGTTTTAGAAAGTATTGCTCTTCAAAACGTTGAACTATTGTCAATTATGTCAGATGAAAGTAAACATCCATTAACAAAAATAGGTGTAGATGGTGGAGCTTCAAAAAATAACTATTTAATGCAATTTCAAACGGATTTGTCTCGTGTTGAGTTAATAAGACCTCAGAATATTGAAAGCACCTCTTTAGGTGCTGCATTTTGTGCTTGGATGGGTATATCGGGATGTCGCTTAGACAATCTCCCTAAAATACCCCTTGAAAAAAAATTTCTGCCAATTATGCCTGAGAATAAAGCCAAAGAAATTCTAAATCATTGGTTGCGAGCCACACAGTGTGTGAATGAATTTTACACTTCATAGAAAAATATCAAAATGAAAGAAGTATAAACTGTGGTAAAAGTAACAACATATTTACCTATCCCTATAAATTTTTTTTCATCAGAATTTTTGATGATTTTTTATAAGTCCTATAAAAATATTTCTGACTATTATTAAATTTATCAATAATTAAAAATCTTTGAGATCCAAACAAACACAAGATTATTTTATTTAAAAAAATGAATTTTCCCTAATTTTTAATTGTAAAAAATCGTTTCAAATTTAAATTTATCTTGAAAGATAAAACCTACACCATTGTTATTTTCTAAAGTGAGTAATATTTTAGAAAAGTAATTTCAATTATTTATTCAAATATAATGTCAATTTTATTTTCATAAATAATATTATAATACGCTAAAATTTACTTACTTCCTGATATATGATAAAAAATTTAGTACAAAAAATGAAACTTAGCTCGCAAACTGGTTTGAAAGAATTTTTTAGAAGGATTTATGCGACAATTTCGATTCACAACTCTTTTTACAGTATTAATATTAACACTTGGTTGTAAATCAGAACCAGAAAAAAAATTTGATATCAAATTACAAAAAATAATTAATCAGGATCGCTTTGAATGCAAGGCATCCGCTTTAGCTGTGAGCATTCAAGGCCCTAATGAAAAAAATATTTACGATTATTTTGATGGTACTACAAATTTTGATGGCAGCCGTAAGATAAAGAAAGAAAGCTTGTTCCAAATAGGAAGCATTACTAAATCATTTACAGCGGCCATTATATTACAATTAGAATTTGAAAAAAAATTAATTTTAGATGCACCCATTGGAGGCTGGTTGCCACAATATTCTCAATGGAAATCTATCACTGTGAAACAGCTTCTCAATCAGACAAGTGGAATATATAATTATTCAGACATTTCAAACTTTAAGAATAATTTAATTAAAAAACCCACAAAGCAGTTTGCACTGAAAGAACTTGCTGATTTAGCATATAACCATAAAAAAAATCTTTTATTTTATTCTGGAAAAGGATGGGCATACTCAAATACCAATTACGTTTTATTAGGTTTAATTATTGAAAAAATCACAGGGCATTCATTTTCTAATGAAATAAGCTCACGATTATTAGGAAAAAAATTTGGTTTACTCAACACTTATTATATAAAAAAT
>JAIXXU010000211.1 GCA_027490595.1 Pseudomonadota bacterium | reverse complement strand
TTTACTATTTTCGTTGCTTTAAATAATTCTAGTTTATTGGTCGAAGAAGCGCATTCAATCAAAAAGCCTGGTACCTTAGGAAGTTGGATAAAGATACTTCGATTTAGAGATGTTTCAACGATGTTGTCTTCCAAATTAATTCCATGTATCTGGGTTTTTAAAAATGCTTCATATGCTTGGAGATCTTTTTGGGTTCTTAAAAATTCTAGGTCGCTTTCTAAACGAGATATTAAATTTTTTAAAAAAATTATAGAACTTATTTTTGTCGGTATGGAATGATACTTACTAAAAAGTTTTTGTCTCAGGCTCTGTGTGTGGGAATTCATAATATGTCCTGTCATGATTAAATCCATCTTGTATAGATTTGTGAGGTTTAAACAAACTTCTTGGTGCTTCAACAAAAATCAAATTTGTAGAAGATGAATTTCCAATCAATTCATATAAAACAGTTTCATGGTAGCAGACTTTTTTTCCTTTAAATTCTCTTTGAGTCAAAAGCCAAAAGTGCTCGTCAAAAAGTTTTCTAAAATCTACTTTATTTCCCTTTTGATTTTCAAAGTTTTTTTGCAGTTCAAAAAAAACAAGAACAGGATTGAAGTGAGTACAACTTCCGTTAGGCCCAAAGAATTCTTGTGCCTGTTCATCGCTTGCATGAGTCATTTCTAGACACAATTTAATTTTTTGGTCTGCCACCATGGACGTAAAAATTGGTCCACCACCAGCATCCCCAGAGAGACGTCTTACCATTCCCATAACCGATAATGGTTTTTGGCAATATTCCCTTAGTAGCTTTAAGGCTTCTTTTTGTTCAGGCTTTGGCCAATGAAACAGCAAAGATAAAATAGCGTAAACTTCAGATATAGTTAAAAAATCGGGAGTAAATTCATTTTTTTCTTGTTGGGAGAGTGGCTTTAATTCGCAAAGAGTGTGAACAAGAATTTTGTCGTTGAGTGTGTCGTTTATTGAGGTTGTTGAACCTAGCCAATGACGAACTTTTTCAAGAATTTTTTGAATATGGAAAAAAAATTCGCCTAAGGTGTTTAAATTGTTTTTGCTTTCCTTGCTTGTACCAATAATATTATCAATGTTTCGAATGTGTAAAGCTTCAGCTTGGGGAATATCCTCAGAGAATTTTGAAAATAGTCGTAAAAGTTCACCATGACCGGCTGACACACAGCTATACTGTTCATTTTCATCTTCATAAGGATTGCCGTTTTGCAGGAAACGTATGGTTGAAAGATCTTTAGTTTGTTCGTATACAAACCAAGAATTTTCAATATTTAAAATATTTTTTATTTTTTCAAGATCGTTTTCGCAGCTATTTTTATGGCCGTCAGCTACAATAATAATATTTGCCAAACATGGAATTAAATGTTGTTGTTCTTGTATTTTTAAGAATAAAAAGGAGTCTCCTTCCACGGTAGCAGGTATAGACATTTTAGGACGCATGGAATAAGTATCTATAAAGAACGTTGCATAAACATATGCTTTCTCAATGGTGGATGTAAATATTTCCAGTTCTTTTTTGGTGAAATACTGAGGATTATATCTAAAGAATTTTTCACAATGTTCAATAAAAGATGGCAGGAATGGGAATAAATCAATCCAATACTGATCAAGAATTTTCTCCTTGGAATTTTTGCTAAATTCTACCTGAAACTTTATTAAAGAAAGAAAGTAGCGGGAGCCTGCCCCAGCTCCAGGAATACAAGTAACAAGATGATTCTTAGACCAAGTTTCGTATTTTTTATTGGAGTTTTGTTTCTCGATAAAATTTTTTGTTTCTGCCCAGGGTAATAGTCCACCATTTGAAATCAAACAGGGTTTTTCAATTGGTATTTTCCGATTGATTTTTGCGCGAAAGGCTTTTAGGATGCGCTGCTGGTGGTGACGAATACGCTGTAAGTCTAGTCCTAAAGATTTTACTTTTTTTTCATCTATTTCAGATATCTCTGGGTTTTCATTCTTGTCCTGGCATATCTGGGATCCGTGAATTGTCATATCTTTCCTCAATTTTTTTTATCTCTACACTATTCTTTCCTGATGGGGAAGATAGCTTCTAAGGATTGAAGTCGTGAGTAAAACGTCTTTATTTGCACTCACAAGAACACAATTGCAAGAACTATTACAACCAAATATTGGATTTGCAAAAGCCTCTTTGCATGCCAAGAGTATTTTTAAAAACCTCTATAAATTAGAAACAATTAAAGATGATTTCTCTTTTCCTTTGGTTGGAAATAAAATAAATCATTGGTTAACTGAGAATTTCTCTTTTGATTATTCAGTTAAAATTAAAGAGTTTTTTCTAAGTGAAGTAGATCAGTCTGTTAAGTTTATTATTGAACTTTTGCAAGATAATTTATTGGTAGAAAGTGTTCTTATTCCAGAAAAAAACAGGCTGACCTTGTGTGTGTCAACTCAAGTGGGCTGTGCTCAGGGTTGCAGGTTTTGTCACACGGGAAGAATGGGGCTTCGAAGAAGTCTCACAACAGACGAAATTGTCGGACAGTTAAAGTCAATTCAAAAATGGATGTTTGAAAATAATTATGACAGAGGTTCTGTAACAAACGTAGTTTATATGGGTATGGGTGAGCCGCTCGACAATCTAGAAGCGGTAGTGGAAAGTGCAGATATTTTTACTGACCCCATGGCTTTTTTTCTTTCCCCACATCGGGTTACTGTAAGTACTGTTGGAATATTGCCTCAGTTGGAGCAAATTTTTAAAAGGACGTTAGTAAGTGTTGCGTGGTCTTTGCACTCTCCTTTTAGTGTTGAGCGATCTCAAGTAATGCCTGTGAATATCAGGCATCCGTTGAACGAAGTTTTGCAGGTTTTCAAGGGT
>JAIXXU010000002.1 GCA_027490595.1 Pseudomonadota bacterium | reverse complement strand
TGTTTTATTGTTCGCTGTTGTTGCGTATTTGCATGATTGAAATGCGTTTGGCTTTATTTCTAATGAGACTATGTTACATGCCGCTTTTCTTACTCTTTGGTTCGGTGTTATCTCTTGGGTCCTAGATGTTTTAGAAGAAAGCGCACTTGGATTTCATACAAAGCGTGTTCAGCAGGGTTTACGTTATGGTTTTGCTTTTTTTATTCTTTCTGAAGTTATGTTTTTTTTTGCCTTTTTCTGGGCGTTCTTTCATTATAGCGTCGTTCCTTCCATTTATATTGGTGATGTTTGGCCACCTCATGGAACACAACCTATTGATGTATGGTATTTGCCTTTAATTAACACTGTTTTGTTATTATTGTCTGGTTTTACTATTACACGTGCCCACATGATTTTACTCGCAGCACCGACTAAAAGACAAAGAATTGATCTAGGAATAAAAACTCCACGTTTACATCGTATTTCTTTCAATCCCGCTATTATTCCTGCTTATAAGGATCTTAACGTTTATGCTTTAAAAACTTTACCATACGACTTTTTATTTACTACTCGTCGTTTCTTGGTTTATCTTTGGTGTACAATTGTTTTTGGTTTGACCTTTTTGTGGGTTCAAGGTCTTGAGTACAAGTATGGGGTAAAATTTTCGTGGCGCGGAAATATTTATGGTTCAATCTTTTTCTTACTTACCGGTTTTCACGGTTTTCACGTTACTGTCGGTTTATTTTTTCTTTTTTTCTGTTTTATCGTTCAAAATTTTGCCGTCCGTTTTATGGTCGCGCCTGTTGCTTCAGGATGTGACGCAGGTTTAGTTCCTTCGTCTTACATAACAAAATTTATGCGAAATCCAAAAATAACACGTTTTTTTATGGCTTTGTTCGCAGGTTATCCTCTGTTTTTTCGACGACCCTCATTATTCCTTTTTACTAAGGAGCAGCATGTTGGATTTGAAGTCTCGGCATGATACTGGCATTTTGTTGATGTTGTATGGTTGTTTCTTTTTATAACCGTTTATTGGTGGGGCAGCAGCCTAGAGGTACCTCTTGAGGCATAAGATGTTATTATTTCATCAACCTTTATTTTATGTCGTTGGCATCACTACTTATTGTACGATCTGGATTTTTTCTACGATCAATCACTCTGAATTAGTCCATATTTTAGCTTTATGGTTGGGCTTTATCCTGGCCATTTTAGCGGTAATTATATGGGTTGGTTTCAATGTATTAATTGATTTTCAATACATTTCTGTTTTATGAGATAATCTTTTTTATTATAATTCTTCATTAACTTTGGCTTTTGATGGTTATTCTTTAGTTTTTTTTATGCTAACTATTATTATTATGCCTATTATTATCCTTACATCTTGGGATTATGCGTTCGGTTCTATTAAAGAGTACGTTGGGCTGTTAGTCTTAACAGAGTTACTATTAATTTTAGTTTTTACTGTTTTAGACCTTTTTTATTTTTATATTTTTTTTGAAAGTGTATTAATCCCTATGGTTATCACCATTTTTCGTTGAAGTTATCAAGCTCGAAGCTCTAAAGCCGCTTACTTATTATTTTTTTATACTGTTTTTGGCTCTCTTTTTATGCTATATGCTGTTTTAACTTTGTACAGTAGAGTTGGAAGTACTCATCTTTTTGCTTTACTTCACGTTGGTTGTCCTGATCTTGATCAAACTACCGTTTGGTTCTGCCTCTTCATTGGTTTTGCTGTCAAAATGCCTGTTTTTGGTTTACATATTTGGTTACCAGAAGCTCACGTTGAGGCCCCTACTCCAGTTTCCATGTTATTGGCTAGCTTGCTCTTGAAGCTTGGTGGTTACGGTTTTCTTCATTTCTCTTTACCTTTTTTTTATAAAGAAAAAAGTTTGTATGTTTTGTGTGCCTTCTTATTAGGAATTTTAGGCGTCATATTTGCTTCAGGCTCAGCTTTGTATCAGTTTGATTTAAAGCGAATTGTAGCCTATTCATCTGTCGCACATATGAACTTAGCTTTGTTAGGTTTATTTTCTTTAAATTATTTGGGTATTACTGGAAGTATTGTGTTAATGGTAGCGCATGGTTTAGTTTCTGCCGCTTTATTTTTTTTAATTGGTGTAATTTACGATCGTTTCTTTACACGCTCGCTTTATTATCTTGGAGGTTTTGCTACTATTATGCCTATCTTTGCAGGCTTTTTGCTTTTCTTTATGTTGGCGAATATGGGATTCCCTGGAACATTCAACTTTATCGGTGAACTTTATATTCTTTTGGGCTTGAAAACAATTAACGAAGGTGCACTTTTAGGAGGTGTTTTTGGGACACTTTTATCAGCTACTTATTCAATGTGGTTGTATAACAAAGTTTGTTTTGGTAAACTTCGTTTAAATCCATTTCCTCTTATTCAGAATAAAGAGACGAAAAACTGATTACCCATCTACGATTGGTATGTTGATTTATCACCCCGTGAATTTTCAATTCTTACTGTTCTAGCTTTTTTTACCTTGTTCTTAGGTGTGAATTCTGACTTAGTTTTAAACGTGATCGAGAAGCCTACAATTTACATTGTCGATTCTTTAAATTCACATAATTAATTCAAAGCTTTGTTTGTAGGATCTTTACTCTTTGTCATGAAGCGTTGCTTCATTACTATTTTCTTTCATTCTCAGCGCAATGTCTACACAAGCAGCTAAATTTATTGGAGCAGGTCTTTCAACGGTTTCTCTAGCCGGATCAGGAGTTGGTATTGGTATGGTTTTTTCTTCATTAGTCTCGTCTATTGCACGTAATCCTTCTCAACAACGTCAATTATTTTTATATACTATTTTAGGTTTTGCATTAACTGAAGCTATTGCATTATTTGGTTTGATGGTCTCATTTTTAATTTTATTCGGTTTCTAGGTCTTTATCTTAATGAAACAAGATAGCCTTTAAAAGGTTATAAATTTTTACTTATTCTACAATCAGGGGTATTGCTTGCGTTTTTTAGCAAGTATATGGTAGTACGTTTGACTTTATAATATTAGTTCCGCGAACTTATTATAATAATCTGACAGATACCGTAGTAATACTAAATTAATTAACCCTGTAACTACTAAATTAAAACTATGATGAAAATGAATGGATTTTTAACTCGATGGGTGTGTTCAACAAATCACAAAGATATTGGTTCTCTTTATTTAATATTCGCCGCTCTATCCGGCGTTGTTGGTACAGCATTGTCTATGGTTATTCGCTTTGAGCTTGCGGAACCAGGCAATAATTTTTTAATGGGTAATAATCAGCTATACAATGTATTAGTTACTGCTCATGCTTTTTTAATGATTTTTTTTATGGTGATGCCTGCGTTGTTAGGCGGCTTTGGAAACTGGTTTTTACCTATTATGATCGGGGCGCCTGATATGGCTTTCCCTCGTTTGAATAATATCAGTTTCTGGCTATTACCTTTTTCTCTTTTGTTACTTATTATGTCTGCATTAGTTGATGTTGGAGCAGGTACCGGCTGAACTGTGTATCCTCCTCTAAGTAATATAGGGCATGCCGGACCTTCGGTTGATTTTGCAATATTTAGTTTGCATTTAGCAGGTATTTCTTCTATGTTAGGTGCTATTAATTTTATTGTAACAGCTATTAATTTGCGTTGTGTCGGTATGAAGTATGTAGATATGCCACTTTTTGTTTGGTCAGTCTTCATTACTGCCTTTTTACTTGTTGGTTCGTTACCAGTCTTAGCAGCAGGTATTACAATGTTGCTTTTTGACCGTAATTTTGATACGGTATTTTTTATGGCTGAAGCAGGTGGTGATCCAGTCCTGTATCAGCATTTATTTTGGTTTTTTGGTCATCCTGAAGTATATATTATTATTTTACCAGGTTTTGGTATTGTAAGTCAGGTTGTTCCATTTTTTTCTAATAAAAAAATATTTGGTAAAAAGGCCATGATTTTAGCCATGGCTGGTATTGGTTTCTTAGGTTTTATTGTCTGGGCGCATCATATGTTTACTGTTGGCTTAGACGTCGATACACGTGCTTACTTCAGCTCAGCTACTATGGTTATTGCTGTACCTACCGGGGTAAAAATCTTTAGTTGGTTGGCTACTTTATGGGGAGGCCGTTTAAATTTAAAATCACCTTTATTATTTGCAATAGGTTTTATCTTTCTTTTTACTGTTGGAGGTGTAACAGGAATAATTTTAGCTAACGGTGGTTTAGATACCGCGTTACACGATACTTATTATGTTGTAGCACATTTTCATTATGTTCTGTCAATGGGTGCAGTTTTTGCCTTGTTTTCAGGATTTTATTATTGGATCACCAAAATTACAGGATTAGCTTTTGACGAGTTCTTAGCTCAAGTTCATTTTTGGACATTCTTTGTTGGCGTTAACGTAACTTTTTTCCCTATGCATTTTTTAGGTTTAGCTGGTATGCCACGTCGTATTCCAGATTATCCTGACGCTTATAAAGGTTGAAATAGCATAGCCACTACAGGATCAGTTATTTCGCTATTTTCTACTCTTCTTTTTTTTTACATTGTTTACGATATGTTCAATCGTAAAATAATTGTTAATCGTAGAAACCCTTGGCGTACTGTTCATCCTCGCCGTTTTGTTTCTACTCCAACTTCTACAAAAAGAGGTTTTGTTTCATTTTTAACTATGTCGTATTCAGTTGGTGCTGCGACTGATTGGCAAATGACCTTTCAGCGACCGGCTACAAATATTATGTTGGAGCTAGTTGAGTTGCATCACGATATAATGGCGGTTTTAATTGTTATTGTTTGTTTTGTTGGGTACTTTTTATTAACAATAATTGAAGTTTATTCTATGTCTCCAGAGACTCGTAAAATTGTTCGAGTTTCTTTTACACATCATGCATTACTAGAAAAAATTTGAACTTTTATCCCCTCGTGTATTGTTTTATGGATGATGGGGCCTTCATGAAATTTATTGTATCATATGGATGAATTGCATGATCCTAGTTTAACGGTTCGCGTTATTGGTCGTCAGTGGTATTGGGTTTATGAAGTATTTGACCCAACGTATACAGGTCGTGACTGAGAATTCGAAAGCTATTTAGTTGCCTTAGAAGATTTAAAACAAGGACAATTACGACTGTTAGATGTTACAGAAGCATTATATTTGCCAGTTTTTGATAACATCCGTTTATTAATTACATCTAGCGATGTCTTACACAGTTGGGCAGTTCCTGCTTTAGGTATTAAGATGGATGCTTGTCCAGGACGTTTAAATCAAGTTGGTTTAAATATTGGATATCCTGGAGTTTTCTACGGTCAATGTAGTGAACTTTGTGGAGTATACCACGGTTTCATGCCTATCTCAGTACATGGTGTCAGTGCTGAAAGATTTATTGCTCGTTACCGTTTTCAAGACTAACATTTAATCTAGGCTTTATTATATAAATTAATAATTATTTTCATTCTTAACGCGCATTTGCTTGTGTGTTGTAAAAAGAATTTAGAAAACATTTTTCTTAATGCGAAACTCGCATTGTGTCACGAAAATAAATTTTTTGTCTTTTTTATTTCTTCTTTGGTCTTGAGCTCTCAACTGATAGTAAGCTTTTTTCAAATAATCTTGCTTCAGGCCGGTTTAGTATGTTAGAAACTATCAACAACTTATTTTTTATGTTAACTTTTGCAGGAAGTTCGTTCCTGAATACTTTTATCCTCGAAACATTTGTACAAACGAGTTTGATTATAGATCTATTTTATTCATCGCTTGTTTTATCTTTTCTTGACCCCCTTGAACAATTTGAAATCTTATTAGTTTCTAAATTTTTCGGCTTAACAAATCTAACAGCTGTTGTATTTTTCATTTTCTTTTTTACATTTTGTCTTTTAGCTTCAATATCGAATCCAGTCTTAACTAATGCCTATAGTTATTTTGCCTCTCTAATTTATAATTTGGTAAAGACTATTGCTAAAGAGAATTTGCATCTACGTCGACATCAATACTTTTTAATGCTTTTTTATTTGTTTTTGACTATTTTTTTATCTAACTTAGTTGGTCTAATTCCTTACTCTTTTACCCCAACAAGCTCTTTTATGATGACTTTCTTTTTAGCTTTAGGTCATTTTATTGGTATTAATTTTATTGCTGCGACTCAAACACGATGAGAGACGGTTAACTTTTTTCTACCTTCAGGTATCCCAACAATTGGTGCACCCTTTTTAGTCTTAATTGAGTTTATTTCATATGTTGCTCGTGTGTTCAGTCTGAGTACTCGTTTATTTGCTAACATGATGTCAGGTCACGCTTTATTAAAAATCTTGGCAAGTTTTACTTGGTCATTTCTTAAGATGGCTAAACCGATTAGTTTACTAGCCTTTATTCCTTGAGTAACAGTAACAGCTATTACAACTCTTGAATTTTTGGTCGCTTTCTTGCAAGCTTATGTTTTCACAATTCTAATAACAATTTATACAAGTGACGTTTTATCTTCGCACTAGAATGTTATTTGCTTTCGTTGCTATTCTTTCTCAATTTTTGATCGCACTTATAAGAATTGTTTGTTTATTAGTCTCAATTGCGTACTTTACCTTAGCAGAGCGTAAAGTAATGGGGGCTATTCATCGTCGTCGTGGTCCTAATACAGAAGGTTTTTGAGGTCTTTTACAACCTCTTTTTGACGGTGGTAAACTTATACTCAAAGAAATGATTGTTCCTACCTCGGCAAATAAAAGAATTTTTTTGTTAGCGCCTTTTATCATATTGATAATCAGTTTGAGCAGCTGAACTTTGATTCCTTTTGGATTATATGAACCGTTAAAATCCACGTATTTTTTTACCGCATTATTCGGTTTATGAGATGAATACAATGTAGCTTTTGCTATGTCTACAAATTGAGAGATATTTAACTTTGGACTTACTTTGCCGAATGGTCCTGGTAAGTCTAATAGTCCTATACCTGTTTTTCACACTCAAAGTATTAGCTATACGCATGAGTTAATACGCTATACTAATGAGTGGATGTTTCTCTTGATCCGTGTCGTTTGCATACTGATTTTTGATATAATATCTCTATTTTTAAAAACAATCTTCTGGCCGCTGTGTGGTTGATTATTTATTACTTTCTGAGCTCCTTTGAGTGTAATGTATTATCAGTCCGCGTTTGAATTCTCTGCTCTTTCTTCTTACGGGTTAATAATATTGTTGGCTTTTAGTTCATTAAATGTTTATTCAATCATAATTGCAGGTTGGGCAAGCTCTTCTAAATATGCCTTTTTAGGTGCTTTGCGATCTGCGTCTCAAATGGTTTCTTATGAAGTTGTTTTAAGCGTGGTCGTTTTATCAATTGTCACTTTATCTGGATCGTTTGACTTAACTACTCTTGTCTGAATGCAGAGTCAGACTGTCTGGTTTATGTTCCCTCTTTTTCCTATTTTTATTATTTTTTTTATTGCTGCATTAGCAGAAACGAATCGTGCTCCTTTTGATTTGCCAGAAGCTGAAGCTGAATTAGTCGCCGGTTATAATGTTGAATATTCCGCTATTATTTTTGCTATGTTTTTTCTAGCTGAATATTGTAACATGATTCTTATGTCGTTATTTACTGCTTTGGCATTTCTGGGAGGCTGAAGTCTTCCAATGATTGGTCTAGTAACTTCTCCATTTTTCTCCTCGTTAATACTTTCAATAAAAACAATTATTTTCTGTGTATTTTTTATTATTGTTCGCGCGTCATTTCCACGTTACCGATATGATCAGCTTATGGACTTAGGCTGAAAAGTTCTTATGCCTATTGCTACAGGTTTTTTTTTATTTGAGGTAGGCGTTTTATGAACTTTTCAATGACTTCCTCTTCCATTTGATAATCTAGTGCCAGCGTGGTATCAGCCAACGTGTCTTTATAATCCTTTAGAATTTTCTATTGACTTATCAGAAGTAGCCTCTTCTCCTATCGATCCAGCGCTTCCCTATGCTTTTCAATCAAACTCTTTTTTATACTATGTTATTACAGCGGGTGCCTTGGTTTGCGCAGCTCTTGTTTTAATCTTAGGACACCCGGTTCACTCATTATTAGCTTTGATTTGTGCATTTATCCAGTTAACATTACTTATGATAACGAACAAAATTGAATATTTGGGTTTTGTTTTTTTAATTGTTTATGTTGGAGCTGTATCTATTCTTTTTTTATTTATATTAATGTTATTTGATCTAAGTGTAGCTTTTCAGCATCGTTACTCCCTTTCTTTTAAAAAAAAACTCTTTTCAGTTATTTTTCTTTTGGCAACGATAAAAGTTTATCTTCTTTTCATTTCAAAACTTTCTTTCTTTTCTGAAATGTATTTGTTAAAGTTGAAGCCATTTTTAGGTCAGCGTATTTTGCAATCTATGCTATTTGATTTCAATGAAATTTTTCCTGTTAGTCTGGAGTTATACAAGTCCTACGCCTTTCCTTTTTTTTTTGTTGTTATCCTGCTGTTAAGTGCTATGCTTGGTTCTATCATTATTGCTATGCATGCTTCTTCAGGTGTTTTTTGTCGTTATAATGTATATCATCGTTTACAAACGGTTCTTTTTCGCACTCTTACTCCTGTTGGTTTTTTAATCCTTTCGGAATCGCGCTCTCAGATTTTAAAAACATTATTACGCATTTCTGATTTTTCTGACCCAAGTTATTTTACTGTTCACTACTCTGACCGTTTAGACTGATATACTTGAAGTTTACCTTTAGTACACAAACACATAAATACGTATAGTCTTTTATCTTCTTATTTAGCGTTAAGCTCTGCCGGTCTTCTAAAAGGTATAAAACTTCATAAGGTTGTATAGAAATTAAATAACATATTGTTTTAGTTTATGAAAAAATTCATCAAGACAACAATTAAAATAACAGCTAATAGAAAAAACCTTAAATTTTTAAGTAAAAAATCTGCGTCAAAATATTTAATTCATTTTTTTAAAGAAATTCGTACTCAGAAACGATTTTTTTATTCAAAGGATATAAGGTATACTTCTCAAGAAACTTTGCTAGACACTATATATCGTTTTGTCATAAAATCACAATTAAGTAGTCAAAGTTCTAAAAAATCGTATGTAACAGCTCAAAAAGTTAAAATTTGTACTCTTAGTGGTCGTGTCAGAGGCTACATTGAGCGCTTTCGTCTTTCTCGAGTCGCATTTCGTAAAACAATGACTCGAGCTTTAATTCCAGGTGAGCGTAAATCCAGCTTTTAATCTTATGACCATTCAGCAAAAATTACGTACAGCATTCACTTTTAAAATACAAAAACCAAATCGTCTAATAGCATTAGGCGGCTGCCCGCAGAAAAAAGGAACTTGTCTCAAAGCTTATATAATGACCCCTCGTAAACCAAATTCGGCAAAACGAAAAGTGACGCGAGTAGTTTTAACTAATTATGAAAGAATAACTTCTTACGTTCCCGGTATTACTAGTAATTTACAAAAGCATTCAACTGTTCTTGTTCGCGCTGGTCGAACGAAAGACCTTCCTGGACTTCGTTATAAAAACATACGAGGTAAGTATGATTTTCATCCTCTGTATAATCGACGTAACGGTTGTTCAAAATATGGAGCTAAAACCTCACATGTTCGCTTGTCAACTCCTTATCATAAACGTCGTTTGTGGCGCTAAAAAAATATGAACTATGCAAAAAAGCCGTCTGTGTGAAAAATATAATGCAATGCGTCATCCAAAAGATCCTTTTTATTCTAATTATATGCTCAAATGTTTTTTAAGTAAATTTATCCGTTCTGGTGCCTCTGCTACCGGTCAACGACAAGTTGAAACTAGTTTAAAACTCAGTAAAATTGTAAATTTTAAATTTACAGATGAGATTGCTTTAGCTGATCTTTTACTGAAAAAAAAACGTAAGAGCGGGTCATTACAAAAACGATCGTACCTTTTACGAACATTTTACAGTTATCTACGAGGTCGTTTAACAACCTTTAAAATGTTACAGAAAGCTTTAAAAAATTTATGACTACCCCTAGAATTAGCTCGTGCACGACGTGGAAAACAAGTTATTTTTATTCCAGTGCCTACACGTCGTAATAAAAAAACTGTAATTTCGCGACATTGGCTTTTTCATAACTCTTTTACAGCGCTTGATCGTCGTCGTATGTACTATCAATTAGCGTTTGACTTGATTGGAACATTAGTACTTTCACGCTCTTCTTTGCCACTGAAAAAAAAACGCCAAACGCTAGATTCATTGTATGAGCATAGAACGGAGTTAGAGCGTCGTTGAAGATAAAAGTATAAATTTTATAATAATGTTATTGCACAGAAATTGATATGTTAGGATTAGGATATTGAAATATCGAATTAGTTGAAACGTTTTACTTAACTTTTTTTTCGTCACAGGGTATGACTTCTTTAGATCTTGGGATACTGTCTGAGCAATTTAATCAAATCGGCTACACTTATCGTGCAGATTCTGCTAACTTTTTAACTCCACTTTTAGCTTTATCGTTCATGATTTATTTAGTAGGATTTGTTGGTATTGTTTTAGGTTTTAAGAACTTTTTTTTAACCATGTTGGCAACAGAAATGATGTACAGTGGTGTTATTTTTGCTTTTTTTCTTGTAGGAACAGCAGGCTACACTGAATTCTCTAGTTGTGGTTTATTATTATTGGTTGTTGCTGCTTCCGAATCGGCTATAGGCTTGAGTATTTTAATTGTTTTATATCGATTTGGTAACTCAATTAAAATTAGTGATTATCAAGAGTTACGCTCAAACTTTGTAAAGCCTCAAAAATTTATTATTTTTTTTCCAGCGATTAGTCTATCAGTACTGGAATCATTTTTATTTACAGTTCATTTTCAAAAATACATACCACTATTAACTGGTATTGCAATTGCGTTTATACTGTGTACTTTGTTGATTAGTATTTCTTATTTGCTTTCGCTAACAACTATTTATGATACTGAAAAGTTAAGTGAGTATGAGTGCGGTTTTGCTCCTTTTGACAGTGCTACACGTTTGCCTTTTGATATTCACTTTTATTTAGTTGGTATTTTATTTCTTGTTTTTGATGTTGAAATTTCATTAATTTTACCTTGAACCTCAAATCTTGCTTTGATGAGCTGATTTAGTTTTTATCTAGTGATTTTTTTTATTTTAATTTTAGCTCTTGGTTTTGTTTATGAGTGGAAGCAAGGAGTATTGTCTTGAAATAAACGAGTTACAACTTTAATTAATAATGCATAGTGATTTTTTTTATCTTTGAAGATTTTATGATTCTTTATCTTTTAATGTGACTACGTTTCGAACTATGGATTCTTTGTCATGAAAATCATTAACAGTATTTTTTTTACCGGAAATGATCTTGTTTTGTTTAATTATCTTTAGCTTAGTGTATATGATTGCTGGTTTACATTTTCAACAAAACAGAAAAAATATCGCTTTAGAACTTATTTCGATGGGACGACATACTTTTTTTATGATGACAATCGTTTATACCTTTTTGTTATCCCAGAAAGCATTTGGTTTTTTTTCTGACGGACAAATTGTTTTATCTGCTTATAGTCTTTTTTTAAAACTGTTGCTGAGCTTAACAACTTTAACAATTCTTGAATTTTTACCCTCTTATATTTATTATAAAAATCGTCATTTTTTTGAGTTGCCTCTTATTTTTTCGTTAGCTTCATTTTTTATGCTATTTCTTATATCAGCAAATCATTTGTTCACAGGTATCTTATTGTTGATGGGGTTTAGTATTAATTTATATATATTAATTCTTTTTGAAGCCTTGAATCCCCTTGTACGTGAAGCAGGTATTAAATATTTTTATTTGAGTGCTTTTAGCTCAGGTTTAATTATCATGGGTGTCTTTTTATTAATGTTTGTTTTTAAAACCGGTACTTTTGCTTCTATAAATTTCATATTAACAACATCGAGCGCTCAATTTGTTGGTCGTAGTGAAATCTTTATTGTTTTTGGTTTAACTTTGATGCTAATTGGGCTTTTATTCAAATTGTCGGCTTTTCCTGGTCATTTGTGAGCAGCGGAAGTTTATTCAGGAAGCCCTCGACCAGTAACTGTTTTATTAATGATAAATAGTAAAATTGCAGTGTTTGGTTTTACATTTACATTATTAACTCAAGCTTTTGATGCGGCTCTTAATATTTGGCAACCTATCTTAGTAATTGCTTCGATAGGGTCAATGCTGTGGGGTTGCTTAGGGGCTTTACTAGAAAAGCGATTAAAACGTTTTTTTGCCTATGCTTCAATAAATCAGATAGGTTTTATTTTATTTGGTTTAAGCTGTGGTACACTAGAAGGATATCGTAATGCTCTTTTATATTTGTTCTTATATATTTTTATGAGTGTAGGTATTATAGGACTTTTTTTATACCCTTATCGATTGAATGGCTCATCAGCTTTCTTAGTTTACTTAACAGACCTGAAAGGACTTGGTAAATATCAACATTTTTATAACTGAAAATTTAGCTGAATACTAACTCTTATACTATTCTCTATGGCTGGAGTACCTCCTGCAGCTGGTTTTTTTGGTAAATATTTTCTATTATGGCAGGCTTACGAAAGAAGCTTATACGGGTTAGTTTTAGTTGGCTTATTGACTAGTTTAATTAGTATGTATTATTACTTAAAGCTAATTAAATTGATTTGATTCAGTTTGCCGAACCCCTCTACAACTTCTCTTATTCGAACTCCCGTTTCTTCAATAAGAGGGCTTACAGTACCAAATTTAATTATTTTTTTTCTTTATGGTTTTATTTTTTTCACCGAACTTACTCTTGATATTTTTGACAAATTAACTGTATCTTTATACTTAATTATATAAATACAAATCTATAGAGTAATAACCTATATTAGCTAACAGTTGCCTGTTAATCAAGTATTGTCAACGACTTTTAAAAACAGTTTCTAGATAAAAGAAGTTTTTAGAATGATTAGACAAATCATATTATGTATATTTAGTGCGCTTTGAATAAGGTTAACTGATAATATTAATACTACTTTATTATAAAAATGTTAAAAATGGCATATTGAGTTCAAAAAAAAACGAAGGTTTAAGGTAGCTCAAAATTAATCAGTTATCTTAGTTATTTATCAGTTTACAACGAATTAGCCACCCCATACCTAAATCAGATATCTACACAAGCAGATTATTTTAGCTGCTTAAGTTTGCAAATAGTTGACTTAGGTATGAGGAAGACTAACTTGTTTTAAGTTAATGACCAATAAATCTTATTTCCACTCAGAAACTACGTTCTTAAGTAAAGAAATAACAAATGATGTATTCATTGAGCCACTGTCTTCAATAACTGCGTTACGATTTTGATAAACTGCATGACATACAGCTTGACGAAGTTCTTGCATATCTTCAAGTTTAATTTCGTCAAAATAACCATTTAAACCACCAAAAATTAAAACTAATTGCTGCTCAACAATTAAAGGAGACAACTGTTTTTGTTTTAATAGTTCTACTAAGCGTGCACCTCGGCGTAAAGATTGAATAGTTTCCTCTTCAAGATCAGATGAAAAAGAAGCAAATGCTTCGGCTTCACGATATTGTGCTAATTCTAGCTTTAACTTAGGTGCAACTTGTTTCATAGCTTTAATCAGTGCAGCTGAACCTATACGACTTACGGATAAACCAACATTAATTGCAGGAATAATTCCTCGGTTGAAAAGTTCTTTTTCTAAGAAAATTTGACCATCCGTAATTGAAATTACGTTAGTTGGAATGTAAGCTGAAACATCACCTTCTAAAGTCTCAACAATAGGTAATGCGGTTAATGAACCAGAACCTAATTCGTCACTTAATTTGGCTGCACGTTCAAGTAAACGTGAGTGTAGGTAGAAGACGTCTCCCGGATACGCTTCGCGACCTGGAGGACGACGTAATAATAATGACATCTGACGATAAGCAACAGCTTGTTTACTCAAATCATCATAAACTATTAAAGCGTGATAACCGTTATCACGCCACCATTCGCCTAAGCTTGCGCCAGCGTAAGGTGCAAGATATTGTAAACCTGCAGCTTCTGAAGCTGTAGCAGAAACAATTGTGCTATATCCCAAGGCCTTACCATTACGTAAGTATTCAACGAATTTAGTTACGGAAGAACGTTTTTGGCCAATTGCGACGTAGATACAAAATACTCTGCTTCTACGAGGAAGGCGGTTATCCGAAAAAGCTTCGCGTTGATTCAAAATAGCGTCCAACGCAATTGTAGTTTTACCTGTTTGACGGTCTCCAATAATTAGTTCACGCTGTCCGCGACCAATTGGAATCATAGCATCAATAGCTAGAATACCCGTTTGAAAAGGTTCTTTGACAGATTGACGTGCAATAATACCAGGAGCTTTAATATCAACGAAGGCTAGATCAGCTTTTCTTGTTATTCTAATTGCACCTGCGCCGTCAATTGGGAAGCCTAAGCTATCTACAACTCGGCCTAATAAACCTGGACCTGTAGGGATTGTTAATAAAGAGCCAGTACGAAAAACTTTTTGACCTTGATAAACGTTACGTTCGTCTGTAAACAAAGCAACGCGAACAGTTGAGGCTTCAAGGTTAAGGACAATACCTGCAACTACTTGTGATTTTGAGTCAGTGCTTTCAAATAAAACGACTTCACCAGCTTGGACTTTGCTTAACCCGGAAACTAATGCAACACCGTCTCCAGCTGCGCTAACTTCTCCAGCATTGTTAAAATCTTTTGCTGCTTTGGCGAGGGTAATTTTTTTTTCTAGTTTGTTGTTTTTACGAGTAGATTCTTGCATATTGAATGAAAGTTTTTTAAGTTTTGAAAACGAGGAGGATAGGATTCGAACCTATGAAGGGCGTTTGCCCGGTGGTTTTCAAGACCACTGCCTTTAACCACTTAGCTACCTCCCCTTTTTACTTGAAAAAGAAAATGGAGGTAACCGGAATCGAACCGATGACACATGCTTGCAAGGCACGTATTTTGCCAACTAAACTATACCCCCTTTTTTTTCTTATTTAAATACTATAATTGAAATAGGAAAAATTAATTTTTTGAGCACATCGGGACTTGAACCCGAATCCCACGGCTTAAAAGGCCGGTGCTCTACCATTGAGCTATGCACTCAGAATTGTAATTAAGGTGCTCTTTAAGGGAATTGAACCCTTGTTACCGCCGTGAAAAGGCGAGGTCCTACCACTAGACGAAAAGAGCCGCCTCATGCGGAGAAGGAGGGAATCGAACCCCCGACGCTGAGGTTGGAGCTCAGCATTTTTCCACTAAACTACATCTCCAAGTTTAGAAACAACTGAGGCGAGCAGGATTCGAACCTGCGTGGATATTATCGCCGGGTTTACAATCCGGTGTCTTCGACCACTCGACACATCGCCCCTTTTCTTTTTAATGTGTAAAGGTTATCTTTAAAGGGCGCTTGTTGGGGATCGAACCCAAGTCAACCGAGTCACAGTCAGTTATTCTACCACTAAACTACAAGCGCCAACTGCCTTGAGGGGGAGTCGAACCCCCAAAACCTTGGGCCTAAACCAAGTAAGTCTACCAATTCCATCATCAAGGCTTGTAACTGCCTCCTGCCGGACTTGAACCGGCACCTCTAGATGAGAGCGAAGTTTGAGTTCGTCGCGTCTGCCAATTCCGCCAAGAAGGCTCCAACATTTCTATCATAAACGGGAAAGAGGGGACTTGAACCCCCACCACCTAACGTGACAGGTTAGTGCTCTACCATTAAGCTACTTCCCCTTTTTCTGCTGTAATAAAATAAAACGATTTTTCCCTTAACTAGTATCTTTCGTTTTATTAGCACAGGTCGAAGTTAAATAAGATCGGGCACACACAAATTTTTATACGGGCAATGACGGGATTGAACCGTCGACCTATCGGTTAACAGCCGATTGCTCTACCAGCTGAGCTAATTGCCCTTTGGTAAAAGCTGTGGGGTAAAGGGATTCGAACCCTCGCATGACGGTGCCAAAGACCGTTGCCTTACCACTTGGCTATACCCCAGTAAGTTTTTTGAAAGAGGTAGTTATTCTAAGAAAATGAATTCTCGGTCGTAATAATCTTCTTTTACAAGCAAATTGTTTTACGCCTTTAAGTACAATCGTCTTTTGCAGAATTGACATGATTTAAAAAGGAAGGTTTTTCACTTATTGTAATGGCAGCAATTAACCTTAAATAAACATAGCTACTAAGCGTTGCATTTCAAACAGCTTAAGTACCATCGGTTTTACGCAACTCGGTCCTCTCGTACTGGAGACAAAACCTCTAAATCTAAAAATCTGAAGTAGATAGGAACCGAACTGTCTCACGACGTTCTAAACCCAGCTCACGTACCGCTTTAATCGGCGAACAGCCGAACCCTTGGAACCGCTTGCAGCTCCAGGATGCGATGAGCCGACATCGAGGTGCCGGACCTCCCCATCGATAGGGACTCTAAAGGGAGACAAGCCTGTTATCCCTTGCGTACTTTTGATCCGATGAAAAGCTTTAAATATCGATTTTAAAGCTTGGTCACTATAGCCGGCATTAACCCTAGATCAACGTGTCGGTTTTTCTATCAAGTAAGTTTTTTACTATTGCGCTCTTACATCAGGTTAACCTGAGTTGGACCTTACTTTTGCGCACCCTCGTTGCTTTCTAGAAGGCGACCGCCCCAGCCAAACTGTCTGGCTCACACCCTCTGTAATTTTTTTAAAATTAAGTTGTTCATAGAACGTTACTAAACGTTGAAAAGAGTGGTCTTTCACCTTGCTAAAAACTTCCACTTATCCTACACAGATTTTATTTAGTATCGTATGACGCCTCCAGTAAAAGTGCAAAGGGTCTTTCCGTCCAGCTTCAGAGAATCCCGCATCTTCACGGGAAATTCAATTTCGCTAAAT
>JAIXXU010000018.1 GCA_027490595.1 Pseudomonadota bacterium | reverse complement strand
TGTTTTTCGTTCAATTTATTCCAAAATTTTTATTTGAAAAGTACTTTTTCAAGAATAATTTCAGCGTTGTAAATAGCTCGTCCTAAACAGTCCAAAAACCACTCTAGCCATTCTGTGATGTCTAAAATACTGCGTTGCTGTTTTTCGAGCTGGGTATAGTAAATCTTACGTTCGGTATCAATTTGTGAGGACAAGCTATAGAAACGATCTGGTGTATTATCAGCGCGAGCAAGCATCATATCTCCAATAGCTCTTGCGATGCGCCCATTTCCATCTTCAAAAGGGTGAATTGTAACAAACCAAAGATGAGAAATCCCAGCTTTTAATATGAGATCTGTAGTGTCAGTTGTGTTAAACCAATTTAAAAAATCTAGCATTTCTTTTTCTAGTCGATCAGCTCTTGGGGCTTCAAAGTGCACTTTTTCATGTCCTAAAATTCCAGAAACAACTTGCATTGGACCGGCTTCTAACGCGCGCCAGCTACCAACAGTAATTTTATGCATGCCGCTTCTTCCTGTGGGAAATAAAGCAGCGTGCCAATCAAACAAACGATCTTTCGTAAGAGGTTTTGAAAATTGCTGGGTAGCATCAAGCATCATTTCAACAATACCATCTACATGGCGGCTTGCTGGTACAAGTCCTGCGATTTCTATCCCTAACTGTCGTGCAATAGAAGATCTCACTTCTTCCGGATTAAGATTTTCACCTTCTATAGCAGATGATTTCACCACATCATTCGTTAAAATTAGGAGACTTGCCTCACGTTTCAGCTCAAAGCCAATTTCTTGCATCCTACCTAACAGATGCCCCTGCCTGCGGTGTATATGAGCAAGTTTGTGAGCCAACGCTTCGTTATTCCAGCTGAATTTGGGCCAGGTTGGTTGTTCGTGAATCCACATATAAATCACCGCCTTTTATGCGGTGATTGTAGGTTATATTCACCGCAAAGTAAAGGATATTCGCTCCACAGCTTGCGGTGATTCATGTTGCTATTCACCGCAAGAGTATTCTAAAAATTCTAATTTTTTACAAATTCTGTTGAAAGTAATTCAAGATTAAGAATATCTTTTTTTACGTTTATTGGTATGTGTAAATGTTATGCCTTGATAATTGAAGTTGCTGAAAAAAATTTTATAAGCGGTCACAAATATGCTCCCATATTATATGATGTTGATAGAGGTTGCGTATTTGATGTCGTTCAAGGTAGGGATGAGAAATCAGTAACAAAATTATTTGATTTTTCTCCATGAGCACAAATATGCTTGTGGCCATGCAAAATTCATGGCAATTATCAATTTCGATTTTGTCATCTTTCTTTTGCTACCGCATTTTCTTCCTCTTGATCTCGCAGCATCAATGCCTGCTTTCGTTCTTTCGCAAATTAATTTACGTTCAAATTCAGCAAGTGCTGCAAATATTCAAAAGATTAATTTTCCATTTGGTGTCGTTGTATAAATATGAGCTTCATTTCCTGAAAGTACGCGCAAACCTATATTATTGTAGTTAAGGTCATGTACAACAGTAAAAAGGTGTTTTAAATTTCTTCCAAGTCGATCTAATTTCCAAAGAATAAGAACATCTTCTTCTTGTAATCCTTTAATACACGAAGATAACCCAGGCCGTTCAGATTCTTTTCCTGAAATTCTGTCCTCATAAATATTTTCTTTTTTGACGCCTGCTGCAATTAAGGCATCATATTGCAAAGAAAATGTTTGAGAACCATTTGATTTTGAAACACGCATGTAGCTAATAAATATATTATTTCTTAATAAAAAAATTCAAAAAATTTGAATAATATTGTGCGATGACTTGCAACACATTATTATCTTCTTTTAAAAGAAGATGACCGGCATTTGGAACGGAATACCATTTACAAAATTTAGATTGCTCTAGGTTTTTACATAACTCTTTTGCATGAGATGCATTACCAAAAATATAGTCCTCTTGTCCCCATAATACTAAAGCAGGTTGTATGATGGGTAATTTTTTCTTTAAGTATTCTCTATAAGGTTGAATATACATCATGTTATATGCGGCTGTAAATTTTTGATAATTCTTATTTTTAAATGGAATAATTTTTGTATTTATATACTCATCACTAGGCATAATATTTTTATAATTTACAAGAAGTAAATAAAGTTCATTTTTAAATTGATCAATTGTAGTCGGTATAATTGGATTATAGCCTTGGCGAAACCCAGTATTTATAAAGATGTCAGTAAAATTAGATATCCCTTATGGTGAACCTATATAAGCTAAACTCTTTACTTGCTTTGGATAATGCATTGTATACAAAGTCATGATTAAACCGCCCATAGAATTTCCAGCGATATTAATTTGAGATTTAATATCCAACTTTTCGATAAAATCATGTATAATTTCTACTTTATTTAATGAATTTTTATTTGAATAATCTACATCTAATTTATAGACTTTAATTGGATAATTTGTGCTTCCTCCATATCCAGCTAAATCAGGAATAATAAACTGAAATTCTTTGGTTATATTTGGATTAATCATTATTAAATATTTCACTAAATCAAGCCATTGTTCCTTATTAGCAAACATGCCGTGAAGCATTAGCACAGGATCACCAGTCCCAATCTGATAGTATTTTATATCCCCATTATCGACTGAAATTGTTTTTTCTAAGTACTCTGCATTTATATAATTTGAATAAGATAATGTACAACACAGATTTATAAGGATAAAAAAATATTTGAAAAATAATTTCATAAATATGGCCTTTGAGTTTGATATAAAATTGTGTTACACGAACCACCGTTCACGTGACAATCTAATTTTTAGTAAAATCCATCAAAAAAGTGTCACATAGCCCGTAACATGATCTATGTCACGAATTCCTACCACGCTTTTTTATTGTGACACCTTTTCTATGATCGTCAAGGTTTTCTGGAAAGAAAAAATTACCTGCACAAGCGTTACTTTGAGCAGTCTCTTCTATTGAATGATGAATTCTTGCTTTAGATCTTTTATAGATTTTATTTGAAAAAAATATTGAAATAGCTTGGGAAAGTCTAGAGACTTTTGATGTTCCATTAACATACCAACTTGCAAATAGATGCTCAGAAGCCGTTTGAAATTTACTCTTTCTTTTAATGGCTGCCGTTTTTCCTCTTCTAATCTTTGATAAATAATAAATAGAGGCACTCCTGTTGGTATTCCTTGTTTTGCTTTTTATGCAAGCTTTTCAAGAGAAGAAACTCTATCCTTATCTGGTTCATCTAAATCAAAATATTTAATTGTATATGAGAATGTTTTTGAAAAAGAAACCCTATCTACCTTTGAATCTATTTGTGAAATTCTATCCTGTAAACCAGATGATATTTTAGAATTTTTAAAAAAAATTGGATGGTAAGGAAATTAAATAAGATAAATTGGCATGAATAGTATCTATAATCACAAACAAAAATTTGTTGCTATGTTTGATGCTAATTGTAAAAAATTACATTAGATTTTTTGGGATTATATTAAAAAATATAATAAAAATTTCTTAAATTATTATTCTTGTTTTTAATATATTTTAACATCAAAAAATCTTATTTTGACAGGGCTTTGAATTAGCCTTGCACACTTTCTTCAAAAGCTTGGCTAAGCTCTGAAATTGGCATTCGCTCAAGTGGTGGCAATATAGAATTATTTTTGTTTTTATTTTCGGTTTCTATTGCTACGCTTTCAAACTCGTTTAGTAAATTCCCTTTTGAGGAACGTTCATGAAAAATTTGATTGTCGTGCTCTGAAACGCTTTCATCACTAACTTTCAGATCTTTGTAGTAGTTCATATTCTTAAATATTTCTGAATAAAGTTTTCCTTGTGTATACAAAAAGTGTTTAACTTCATAGGTTTTGCATAAATACCCATGTGATATTTTTATTTCAGCAAACCCATCCTTGATGATCTTCTTTTTAGAGCCTAAAGTAAAAAAACCCTTGAACTCATCTGTGTATAAATAACTGTAATCTTTTAAAATATTACGAATAGAATTTGTTAGTTTTTTTGAATTTGTCCAACGACTAACACAATTTCTATGCTGTGCGAAAAAGAAAATTGCTGAAAGAAATTTTATAATGTCTTCCTCTATTATTGGACAATCTTCTTTTTTATCTAAATCAATATCTAGTTCTTCTTTTAAAAAGGATTTTATTTCTTGAACATATTGATTAACTTGATCTGCTGAAATTTCTTTGTCTTTCCAGTTTGATTGGATTTGAAGAATAATATTTGGAATACAAGGAGCAGCGTTCCGATATTTTTTAGAGTCAACAAGAATATTTTTCATACAATCAATAGCATTTTGGTGATCTTCGAAAATTTCACTTGCACTTTTGGAAAATACTTTTTTTGGGGAAGTAGTTACAATACCATTCGAATTTTCAGACTTAGAAGAGGCAGAATGCTCAATTTCTTTATTACTTGTCTCAGAATCTAAAGTAACGACTGTTGATCTTTGCATACTCAAAGAACTGGCAGCATTTCTGGTTTCTTGCTTTCTTGTCTTCTGTTCCTGATAACACATTGTTCTACGTGTAGTGGTTATTGCAGTAAACATGTTGGTTTCCCTGAGCTTTAAGATACTATTGATAAATAAAGACTATTTCGATACATACTTAAAAACCATCCATGCTCTGGTAATCTTTAGGTAGTATTATAAATGAAATAATGGAAAGCTTTTCTGAGCGCAAGGGAAGCTAGATAAATTTATGTGGGGTAAAGAGTCTGAATTTTGTCAGCACGAGTTTTTAATATTTGGAGCCTATTTAGTTCACCATTGGAAAGTTTTTCCCCGTTGGCTTCTGAAAACGGGGTATCTAATATTGTAAATTTTTTTATGGTAATGTTTCTCGGGAGAGTCTCGTTTACCTGAGCCACAACGCTCTGAATTTTTTCTCTTATCTCAGCGGGTTTTTTTTGTAACAACTCTCTGCTTTGACCTGTGAGAACAATCAGACAAGCTAAGTATGGCTTTTTATCCCCCACGACGCAGGCATCTGCAATCATTGAATTGTCACCCAACAAAGACTTTTCAAGCCTTGAAGGTGAAACAAGAAGACCATCTAACGTTTTAATCAGATGTCTTTTTCTTCCAGTAATAATATAACCAGACGGTGTCATCTGAGCTATATCCCCCGTTTCAAGCCATTTACCTGAGTGTTCAAAGTTAGGTGAATGAACCTTGTATTCCAGCACAGATTGCTGTCCTAATCGAAAACTAATGTGAGGAAGCGGGCTTCCAATACTATGCAGTTGCGTGGAATGAAACTCATTTGCAGATAACAATCCTGCACCTTGCGTGATGCCATACGTTTCTAAAACAGGAACTCCAAATTTTTCCAAAAACGAAACATGGTATTCTTTGGCTGGCGATAATCCATGAACCACAAATCTCAGTTTACCAACATTTTGTTTTATAAATTCTTTTCCCGCAAAGAGTCGAGTTCCTAGCCGCAAAGTATTTTTCAGAAGATGGTACGTGGAATCTGAAATATATGCTTTGGAGTGCTCTACAAAATAATTCCACTTTTCAATTTTACGACCAATAGTTCTTTTTTTATTTTTAATTCTTGATGTTAATTCAGATTTTATCATTCTTTGAATTGTATTTAGCTCTTTTGAACTTGTAAAAAAGAATGTTGGTTGAAGAAGATGATAACTATGAAGCCAAATCTTTTCTTCTCCTGGAAAACCAACAATGCCTTTTTTTAGAAAAGTACATAATATGCTCAAATGAGAAAAAGGATTACTATTAGGCACAGCTTCAAAACTATTCCAAGAAATAGAGTTTGGTATTTGTACATGATGAATAAAGTGATTTGCAGTTTCAACAAGTGAATTTATGCAAAGTGAAACAGGCATATGAATGCCATCATGCCCAATGGAAATAAATTTAAATAAACCATATTCTTTTAAACTATAGTCGAAATCTTCAGAAAAAATAACGTCATGTTCTTTTATATTTTGTAGATTATCGTGTTTATTCTCTTCTTCAAATAAAAGTTCTGAAGAAATAAAAAGTACTGGCAAGTTTTTAATTTCTTCAAAGCCTTGGCTATTACTATAGTCCGTAACAACAGCCCCTGCTTTAAAATACTCCCTAGCCCAGCCTAGCATTTTTACATCATTATCCATCGGTAAAAATAGAACATGAATCCCTTGTATAATGGCAGCCAAAGAAAATAAGTAAGATGAATAAGAATTTTGTGTTTGAAAAATAAAAGTTGATGACCCTTTAAATTGATGTTGCTTTAAAAATTCATCAACTAAGTTCCTAGCTTTTTTGAGGTGTTTTAAAAAATCATTATAAGAGACTTTCTTCATATGTTCCTGTTGGCAAACATGAAACATTAAAGTATGTGGCTTGTTCTTAAGATTTAAAAATATATCGACAAACTGCGAAGCATTACCAAAATTTTCGTTGTTTTTTATTGTTGTAGTCATAAAACGCTAGACTCAAATGTCATGATTGTGTGAAGATTTTGTTTTTGTAAGAATAAGATTTTTTCGGATATCAAAATATTTTCGATGAGATCTGACTTGTATCGCTAAATCAATTTCAGGAAAATATCCTGTTAAGCTATTTCCATACGTACACCCAGTATCAGTGCCTACACAAATAGGTCTGCCTGATGGTAAAGTCTTTCGGAAAAGACCTTGTTTAGCATCATGTCCAAAAACTACAAGCTCAGGGCCCATGTGCAGTTCATGCCAACGGAATTTTTCTTTTTCACCGTGCTGATTAGCTATCTGACTATTAGCAACTGGATTTAACATTTCAGCTCGGTAAGCTGAGGGTAGCAATGCTAATTTTGGTTCTTCTCCTCTATTGTCCCACCGTACATATCGAGCCGTTAGTAGCATTCGTTCTGACGTTTCATAAAGACCCTTTGTGGGATCAATTCCAGCGTGAACGACTATCAATGGATACTCTTTTTCCCAAGAAACCTTCTGACCTTGAATTTCTACGAGAGAAGTATAAGCATGAGGAAGTGACGTGATAAAATCAAGAATTGCTCTTTTGTGATAACGAATCATATGTAAAGTTTGTCTTGAATGTTCAGCAACAGGCAAGAAGGATTTTTTAATTGATTGCTGGATGATAGACCAAAGAGCCCAGTCGTGATTTCCCTTAATGGCTAAGGCGCTATATTCTTGTATAAGTTCAAACACGCCTACAGGATCGGGTCCTTTCGTAAACAAATCACCAACAAGTAAAATTTGAAATTCAGAAATATATTTCTTTGCAAGTTCAATTAAATCTGCAAGTTCGCGGGCACAACCATGAACATCACCTACAATAAATAAAGGCAATCGATCGGAAGATCGTGGCAATGATTTGATGATGATTTGAGCATGATTATCTTGCAACGCAATGAACCTTTACCGATTTCTATAGTTTTTAATCTCAAACCTGCTTTTTCTATTTTCAATGAGTTGGCAGATCCAATGTTCAAAATGATTGTAAGACAGCGATTAGGAAAGAATCAACCTCAGAGGCTCACAAAAAGTACCCGTAAGCATTATTTTCCATTTTTACGAGTAAATTCCTTTACAATGATGTTTCTGAGGATTTCGCTGGTTCCTCCACCAATTTCTAAAAGTTTTGCATCTCGCATCAAGCGTTCCACAGGGAATTCACGAATATACCCATAGCCGCCAAAAACTTGGATGGCATCCAGGGCAACCTTTGTAGCCATTTCTGATGCAAATACCTTGGCTGCTGCGGCTTCTTGGTTTGCACGTCGGCCTTCATCAATGACTTGAGCTGCCTCATATATCAAGGCACGAGCAGCGCGATACCCAATATACATGTTAGCAATTTTATCACTCACCGATTGAAAGTTAATGATATGTTGGGAGAATTGGAGTCGTTCTTGAGCGTATTTCAAAGAGTTGTCCAGGCATGCTCGTGCAATTCCCAATGACATAGCTGCAAGACCTACACGTTCTATATCAAGATTTTTCATCATATGCTTGACAGCAAAGCCTTCTTCTCCAACAAGATTTTCTAATGGGACTTTACAGTTTGTAAAAACAAGCTCGCCGGTAGGACTGGAGCGCATTCCCATTTTGGAAAGCTTCTTTCCAACAAAAAAACCAGGAAAATCTCGTTCGACAATAAAAGTAGAAAGGTCTTGTCGACCCTCACCTGTACGAGCGTATACTAAAAAAACGTCACCAATGGGACCGTTGCTGATAAACATCTTGGAGCCATTGAGAAGATAGTGGTCTTCCTGCTTTACTGCGCGAGTTGTCATCCCTATGGCGTCAGAACCAACATTAGGTTCTGTCATTGCCATTCCACCGACAATTTCACCAGAGACAGCGCGAGGTATATATTTGGCCAGTTGCTCTTCACTACCATTTTGGCAAAGGTTATGAACAAACAAAAGGCTATGGGCGAGATAGCTAAGACAGGTTCCAGGACAAGCGTAACTTAGTTCCTCCATGACAGCTACAACAGCCAAAGCCCCCATTTGAGCTCCACCAAACTCTTCATTTACTGTCAATCCAAGAATACCAAGATCCCCCAGACGTTTAAAAATCCCAGGAGCTAGACGTTCTTCTCTATCCAATTCGTCCGCATAAGGAGCTAATTCCTTTGCAGCAAAGGCTCGAACAGTTTGAATAACTTCCCTCATATTATGAGCTGAGCTATGGTAGTGAGTCATTTTGGTAGTTCCTTATATTCAATTTCAGCTAAAATTTCGGATGCGTTAAGTGTTGCTCCTGATTTTACTCTGATATTTTTGACAATCCCACTGTGAGAACTTTTTATTTCAAATTGAATTTTCATCGACTCAAGGATAAAAAGCACGTCGTTTTGATGCACATAGAGGTTTTCGTGTATACGGCACTCTAAGAGTTTACCAGGCATTGGCGCACGAACAAAGTTATCTTCGCGTTTATCGTTATCCAAAACAAAGGCACGTCTCTGCGGACAAAAAACCTCAAGCATTTCGCCTTGAACAAAAATTTGAATTTTTTCAAAGTCAAACCTGCAGGCATAAAAAGTAGTGATACTACCTTTATGGTGTAAGTGGAATTCATACTTACGATTGCCTGGTTGCAAACTGTAATGCTCAGGCGTTAACGTTGAAAAAATTGATTCTAAATTAGATTTTTTATTTTCATATATAAAAAAATCAGAAATCATAATAATAAATTGACTTGAAAGAAAAATATTTCTCAGGCCATCAGGTAGTTTAGTACGGTTTAAATCTTCAATATTATCTTCTATCCACTTTGTGGATTCGTTTCCTAAATAAAAATCACTATGTGATACAATGTTTTTTAAGAAAGAAATATTATTCTTAAAACCCAAAATTGGGAAATTTTCCAAACAATTTTTTAGTTTATCTATCGCAAGTTTTCTTGATTCTGCATGAATAATTAATTTAGCAATCATAGAATCATACTGGGGGTTAACCGAAAACCCCTCTTTGACACCAGAGTCTACACGAATACCCAAGCCTTTGGGTTCGGAATAGAAAGACAAGAAGCCTGGAGTTGGCATAAAATTTTGTTTTGGATCTTCCGCTAAAATTCGTGCTTCTATTGCAACCCCATTGGGTTCAAGCATCTGAAAAGCAGAAGGGTCTGGGAATGATTCTGGCCAGTTTCCAAGAGCTAAATCTAGTTGAGCGCCCACTAAATCAATTCCATAAACCATTTCAGTTACCGGATGTTCAACTTGAATTCGGGTGTTCATTTCTAGAAAATAGAAATTTTTATCCTCATCCATCAGAAATTCTAAGGTTCCTGCACCACGATATTTCGTATGCGCAACTAGGTTAAGAGAACAGTGACCCATTTTTTCTCTGAGTTCATTGGTCATAATAGAACTAGGACTTTCTTCTATGACTTTTTGATGACGCCGCTGCAATGAGCATTCACGCTCGCCAAAAAAAACACCACCACCCTTGCCATCACCAAACACTTGAATTTCGATATGTCGCGGAGACGTAAGGTAACGCTCAATAAATACAGTGGGATCAGAAAATGAAGACATGGCTTCTTCACTGGCTCTTTCTACTGCTTGAGGAAGCATTGAAACATCATGGACAATTCTCATTCCTCGTCCGCCACCACCACCACTTGCCTTGACAAGAAATGGAGCTATGATTCCTTTTTTATTCAGCGCACTATCCCATTGGGATTGCGGGATATCCCGCAGTTCATGAGATAGGAGCGCTTGAAGTGTTGGAACTCCACACAGGCTGGCAATATGCTTTGAAGATTCTTTTGCTCCCATCAATTTCATATTTTCACTAGTGGGACCTACGAATATCATACCCTCTATTTCTACCATAGAAGCAAACGCTGCGTTTTCAGAAAGAAAGCCGTATCCTGGATGTAATAATTTAGCTCCATATTGTTTTGATACACTTACAATTTCTTGGGCATTTAAAAAACTAGAAACAAATAAAACCTTATCTGCTTCTTGGCAAACTAGTGAATTTTTATCGTCTTGAGTAGAAATTACAGCCACCTCATACCCACGAGTTCTACAGGTTTTTAAGATACGACGGGCTATTTCTCCTCTATTAGCAATCACAATTTTTACCATAACTCAGCCTTTTTTATTTGCGGCCCAAGTTGGTTTTGTTTTCTGGAAAAAAGAACAAAGCCCCTCTTTTGCTTCATGACTACACCTTGTTGTTGCAATTTGTTGAGCAGTAAACTCTTGTATATCGTAGTTTGGCAATGGATAGCACTCTTTTAAAAGTCCCTTTGTTTTTCGTGCAGCTTCAGGTCCTGCTTGCAAAAGTCTATACGTAATTTTTTCTACTTCCATCAATAGTGAAGAATTATCAGCAATGATATGCACGAGGCCCAATTGAAAAGCTTCTTGTGCTGTTAGTCGTTGCCCAGAAAGCATAAATGGCGAGCTTTTTCCTACTCCTATTTTTCGTATAATATAAGGACTAATTACAGCCGGAATAATTCCTAATAAGACCTCGCTTGTTGCAAACCCACACTCAGAATCACAAATCACAACATCTGAACAAGATACAAGGCCAAAACCTCCACCGATTGCAGCACCTTGAACAATTGCCAATACAGGTGTTGGAAAGTTAGACAAATCAAAAAAAAGTTTGCCTAAAAATCTAGCGTCTTTTAAATTATCTTCATGGGTTTTTTCTGATTGTTGTTTCATGTAATTAAGATCTGCTCCAGCACAAAAAACACGTCCTTCCCCGCTGATTGTCAGGAGTCGCATTTCATCAGTGCTAGAAATAGAGCGCAACTGATCAAGGCAAGCAAGAAGTTCTGTGATCATTTCTTCATGGAAAGCATTACGTATATCGGGTCTGGTAAGGATGAGTTTTTTTACACCATATGTATGAGATTCAACTCTAACATGTTTC
>JAIXXU010000162.1 GCA_027490595.1 Pseudomonadota bacterium | reverse complement strand
TAGGTTCAAGTTCTTTAAAAAAATATTCGCACTCGGTAAGACCGTGCTTTCTTTTTACAAAGTCATCAACCATGCCAGAGCCTAAGGGCCCAGGACGAAAAAGAGCAAGAACAGCAATAATATCTGTAAAACACGTTGGTTTAAGATCTGCAATGAGCTTCCTCATCCCAGTAGACTCAAGTTGAAAAATACCTGTCACATGGGCTGTTGAGATATGTTCATAAACTTTGGGATCATCAAGGTCTATGCTGTCAATAAAAACATCTTTACCCTGACTTTTCTTTATAAGTTTTACAGCATTATCTATAACTGTTAAAGTTTTTAATCCTAAAAAGTCAAATTTGATCAAGCCAATTTTTTCAGCATATTTATGTTCAAACTGAGTCAATAATTGACCTTCTGTCTCAAGAAGAGGACAACGTTCATCAAGGGCTCTATCTGAAATAATCACACCTGCCGCATGGATTCCCAAGGAACTAAGGGTTCCTTCAATTTCCAAAGCACCTTCCCATAGATGCCGAGCTCGTTCGTCTTTTTCCAAAACGTCTCTTAATTTCTCTTCTTGCTCATAAGCTTGTTCTAAAGTAATTCCAGGGGTCTCAGGAATATACTTCACAAATTCATTGCTATCATGAAAACTCCAGCCATTAATTCTGGCGAGATTCTTGATAGCATTTCGAGCCATCATTCGACCGAAAGTCACAATTTGTGATACAGCTCTTCGACCATATTTTTGATAGACATATTGCAGAACTTCTTCTCGTCTATCTTGACAAAAATCCGTATCAATATCAGGCATAGAAATACGCTCAGGATTCAAAAAACGTTCAAAAAGCAAGTTAAATCTTATGGGATCAATGTTTGTAATTTGCAAGGCATAGGTAACTAAACTACCAGCAGCCGAACCCCGACCAGGTCCTACAGGTATTTTTTGGTTTTTAGCCCAATTGATAAAGTCTTGGACAATAAGAAAGTAGCCTGAAAACTTCATCTTAATGATAACAGATAATTCATACTCAAGTCTTTTTTTGTATTCTTCCCATATTTGATCATTGAAGTTCTCACCTTGCCAATTCATGATGGAAGGTTTTCTTGTTTCTAAGCCTTCTTGAGAAAGACGCAATAAACATTCATCTGCACTCTCTCCCTCCCTCTCAGAATAATTTGGCATAAAAATACTTTTTGTATCAATTTTTACCTGACATCTGTTGGCAATAACAACCGTATTTTCGATTGCTTTAGGATATTGAGCGAACTTCTCACACATTTCTTCTGTAGTTGGCATATGAAAAAAAACATCATCAGGCATATTTTTTACATGGGTTTTTTGAAGCTTATTTTTTATGGCTAGAAGGGATGCATGAGTTTCTTTGTCTTCCTTAAAAAGATAATGCGCATCGGCAGTAGCAACAATTTCACAGTCAGAGAGAGAAGCGAGGTCAACAAGCTTAGGAATCAGTGACTTTTGCTCGGAAAGACCATTATCAATAAGCTCAACAAAAACTTGAGTTGACCCAAAAACAGCTTGCAAGTCATTTAGGTATTGCTTTGCTAAATCATTATTTCCAGCCAATACATGCTGAGAGAGCTCTCCTAACAAACAACTCGTCAAACAAATAAGACCACCCTTATGCCTGGACAATTCCTCCCAAGTGACACTTATGGATTGACTTCCCATACGATCTTGACCAACCGTATTTGCAATGGTGCACAATTGGATGAGATTTGCATAACCCTCTTCATTTTCAGCTAATAAAATCAAATGAACTGGTTTTTTTCTAGTTGGCAAATATCTGGGTTCTAGATTAATCTCATAGCCTAAAATCCCATTTATTTTTTCTGACTGGCAGGCTAAATAAAATTCCAAGGCTCCGCATAAAACATCATGGTCGGTAAGCGCGACCGCAGTTGCTCCTCGCTTCGCTAATTCCTTAACTAGTTTTTTAATTTTTATAGAACCATCAAGGATGGAGTATTCAGAATGTACATGAAGATGAATAAATTCTTGTTTTGTCATAGAAGATCGCATTTAAAATAAGGCTGAAATGATGTCTAGAGCCCAGGCATCACCACGGATTTTTTCCTGTGAAGATACTTTGAGGGAATCTGTCTCGAGCAAGAGAAGGCCTTCTTGCAGTCCTTTTTTTAAGCGAGGATGTGTCAAAAGGCGTTCTGCACAATGTTTATCACCAGTTTGAATTTGAAGCCAGGAAAGCGGGACACCAGAGTTTGTGCGCAGAAGTGTAAAGAGTATTTCTTGAACCGCTTGAGAATGAGTGCGAGAATCTTCTTGGATAATTTCAAACAACTGTTTTCTTGAAGATTGTTCTCCATAAACTAACTTGTGATCTCCTGGCGAGTACACGTCTTGAAGGTTTCCCACACGATAACGCAGGCCGTAGGGATTAAGCTGTGAGCTAGGCTTTAGCCCATGGGCTCCAGTTCCTAAGCCAAAGTAAGGTCGTCCATACCAGTACAAATTATTATGCTTGGGAACCCTTAGACAAAAATTACTGGTTTCCCATTGCGTGAACCCTAATTCTTCACAAGTATTTCTGACTTTTTCATATTCTTCAACACCATTATCCTCATCTACTAGTGTTGCATTTGCAAAGAGAGTATTTTTTTCCAGCGTGAGAAAATACGCTGAAATACCCGTAGCACCAGCCTGCGCAAGAGTTCGAATTTCAGCATCAATATTCACTGTACGAATTTGTTTTTTTAAACCATAAATCAAATCCACTTGAACATCGGAAATACCCGATTGGGAAGCCCATCTCACACTATCAATGACCGCCTCAGGCGAGTGCTTACGACCCAAAACATCCAGAGTTTGAGGGCACAAAGATTGAGCCCCAATAGTGACGCGGTTAACACCCAAAGAGGAATAATCTTGAAACTTTTTTTGACCATTCATAAAGGGATTGGTTTCAAGAGTTACTTCTTCAACAAGAAATGTCTCCCTGATTTTAAGAAGCAGAGGTTCATAATAAGATGCGGGAAATAATCCCGGCGTTCCTCCCCCGAAATAGACAGTGCAATGTGAAAAGTTCACCAGACTATCTGAGCTATTTAATTCTAGCAAAAAAGAATCCAGTTGACTCTCGAGCTCCTTAAAGTAGAGAATAACATCTTTTTTTGGGAACTTACTTGTTTTGGTAAAGTCACAATAAGGACATATATGAGGACAGAAAGGTATATGGAAATAGAACCCAAACTGAGCCTGCTGACCAATAAGAGGAGGATAAAAATTATTCATTCACAAGTTTTTTAAATTCGTCTGTAAAAATAGGAAGAGCCTCAAATAAATCAGCAACAATACCGTAATCAGCCTTTTGAAAAATGGGCGCATCCGGATCGGTATTCACGG
>JAIXXU010000238.1 GCA_027490595.1 Pseudomonadota bacterium | reverse complement strand
TTGAGTTGAAGTTAAAGGGTCCGTGTTTTGAACCAAAAAAATGGGATGTAAATTTAGATTCTCAGTTTATTGATTTTGAATTTTTAAATGCTCATATCGAAGATTTTAATTTGGTTTTAAATTGTCAAAATGGTGTATGTCAAAAATCCTATTTTGCTTTGCAAGGAGTTAATCCTGTTTCTGGACAAGCAGAAGGACAGGGAAATCTTGTAAATAAACATTTTTATCGATACAGCTACAACCCTCAAACAATGAGTGGAAAATTCATCGTTGATTTAGAGTATTTCAGCCAAGAAAATATGGTGATTCGTGCTCAGGCAAATCAATTTCCTTTGAGTGTATTATCTTCAAGTAGAAGTAAAATAAGTGGTTCGTTAAATGGATATGCTGATTTATCTGGCCGTTGGGGAAATCTCCAGGGAACTCTCACTTCATATGTAAAGGATCTTTCGATAAATAGCCGTAATTTAGGTAATTTCATGGCTACAATTTTACCAGAGACCGATGCTGGTATTACTTTCGACGTGGTTGGTTATCAAAGCCAGATGTCATCTAAGCTTTTTATTCCCTATAAATTCTTGGAGCCTTCCAAACTTGATGTTGTCTTGCGGAATTTTAACATCACGTCTTTTTTGCCGCCGGAATTTATTGCGAGTCATAATATTTTCTCTCAATTATCTGGGCAGTTTCATTTTGAATCACTTCGGAATAAGGATGATTTTTTATCATTATTTGATTTTTATAGATGGCATGGCTCTGGATATTTTAGCTATGGTTTGCTTCAGTTTGAAAATCTGCAGTTTGATTTTAAAGAAACATCTCAACTAGTATTAGAAAATGGTATTCTGCATTTGCCTCATCTGGAGTTTAGTAATCATAATTCCCATTTTTCTTTATATGGTTCTGCAAATTTAGAAAAAAAGAAGCTCTCTTTAACTGGAAAAATAAAGGCTGATCTCGCTGGCTTAAATGAAGCTTTTCCTAAATTATTCACTGATAAAACAAAAGGTTTTATTGGTGCACAGGTAACTTTAGCGGGTCCGTTTGAACGATTAAATATTGAAGGAGATTTAGAAGCAGAGTCTCCACTTGTGGCTCTTAAATCTTTTGGCCCAGACATTACAAATTTAAAAGGAAAAATTATTTTCCACGATCGCATTGTTGAAATACAGCGTTTTACAGCTGCAAAAGGGAAAGGGGAAATTAGCCTTGCTGGGCGAATTGATTTTTCACATCAAGAGCCTGATTACACATTAAGCATAAGTGGGCGTCGTGCTGAATTTCGCATTCCTTTGCCTATTTTTGATTTTGCGGATGTAAAGTTAGATACAGAACTTACTTTGAAAGGCCAAAAACCTCCGTATAAAATTGAAGGTGACGTTAATATTTTGAATTTCCAGATTTTCCGAGATTTAACATGTGCGAAAATCTCTTCAGGAATTTTACATATGACAAGAAGAGACAGTACTATCGTCACCAGTCCCTTTGCCTTTCTTGATGTGAATATTCATTCCATGGATGCGATCAATATTCAAAGCCGCTGTTTGCGTGGCAAGTTTTCCATTGCTCCGGGAATTGCGGTCACGGGAGATACTGTGACTCCATCTTTTCAGGGCTCTGTAGTTGCCGAAGGTGCTTTGTTGCAACTTCTTAAAACTCAGTTTGATGTGAAAAAAGCCTATATTCATTTTAGTGAAGAGCATCAATTTGATCCCATTCTTGATGTTCAGCTTCAAGGCAGAGTCAATACATATAATATTCTTGCGAATGTGAATGGCCAAGCAAGCTTAGCTCGCGTTGAGTTGAGCGCAGATCCGCCCATGCTGCCTAATGGCGATCGTATTACGGAGAGTGATATTATTTCAATGGTGTCTACAGGTCAGGTGCCTTCAGAAAGTTCAAATGCAAATCTGTTGTCAGCTTCTTCTGGAGTGGCTTCATTTTTAGGAATAAATAACTTTTTAGAAACAGCTCTAAATCAAACGGTAAGCTCCGTTACAGGAGGAATTATTGACAATATTTCCATATCTCCCAATTCTCAAAATGGTCAAGTAAGTCTTCGAATCAATGCAAGCCGAGCGCTATCCGAACGATTTGCTCTAGGAGTAAGTTACGAAGAAGGGCAGGCTGGGGCGGCTAGAAGTGCTTATTCCAGTTACTACTTTAATGAAACGGTATCAGCTGTTAGCTCTTATAATTATCAAAACTTTATTCAACAGCAGCCTACTTCAGAGCTTTACGGTGGTTTGAAATTTCAATTTGGAAGTCAATAATGCGTTTGGTTATTTTTTTTATTCTTCAGTTCTTTTTTATTCATTTAAGTTCTCTGGCACAACAACCTGAACCTAAAATTTATGGTCAAGTAGAAAATGAAAAAATTGGAAATTATACGTATATTTTTTTTATTGATGAAAATACAAAAAGTACTATTCCAGTAGACCTCAAGCAAGCACTAAAAACATCTTCAGGAGAACAGATAGATGATATCATTATATCATATTTTGGGTCTTCAGATAAGTATCAAAATGTTGATGTCAAACAATATTTAAATAAAGAAACTAAAGAACATTATGTTTTGATTGATGTAAAGAAAATAAAAAAAATACAAAATATTAAAATTAATGGTTTAAATTTAAATGAGCAAGTTTTTGCTGAAAAGAAATTAATCCTTCTTCAAGGAAAATATTTTAAGAGTTATTTAATAGAAGGAGAAAAAAAACAAATAGAACAAAACATATACAATATTGGCTATCCTAATGGGGTTGTTAAAAGCTTCCAAGTTAAAACTAATATTAGCCAAAATATAGATCTTACATATAACGTAGAAAAAGGCGAACCATGTAGAATTGAACAGGTGATTGTGGAGAATTCAAATTCTAATTTACTAAATTTTATAAATTTACCCATAGAAACTGGTTCTATTTGTGACATTGGCGCTGTTCAACAAAAACTTAGTGAAATAAAAATTAATTATTGGCGCGATGGTTACATGAATGCAATTGCCTTCATAAAAGAAGTGCAGTATTCAAAAAATAAGGATAGAGCAAAATTTATTCTCAGAATCGATAGAGGAAAAAAAACTTTTATTAAAATTTCAGATGAATATAATCGTGATTTAAGCTTTGATTTTTCT
>JAIXXU010000283.1 GCA_027490595.1 Pseudomonadota bacterium | reverse complement strand
TGATGATGGAATTACTGGTGTTATTGGTCCCAATGGCTCAGGTAAGTCAAATATTATTGATGCAGTTCGATGGGTTATGGGGGAACAAACAGCCAAAAATTTGAGAGCTGACGACCCCACAGATATTATTTTTTCTGGGTCTCAAGACAGAAAACCTTTGGGTTTTGCTGAAGTTACTCTTACTTTTTCTAATGATGGTCTGCATTGTCCGCCTGAATATCTTCACCTTCCTGAGGTATCTATTGGTCGCCGCATTCATAGAGGTGGTGATCGAGAATACTATATCAACCGTGAACCATGTAGGTTGAAAGATATTGTAGATTTTTTGTTATCAATAGGTCTTGGTTCAAAAAGTTATGGAATTATTCAACAGGATAAACGAGATCGCATTATTCAAGCATCACCAGAAGGTTTACGAGAAATATTAGAGGAAACTGCAGGTATTACAGTTTTTAAAATGCGTCGTAAAGAAGCTGAGAAGCGTATGGAATCTACTTTGGATAGAATAAAAAGTCTATCAGAAATAGAAAGCGAACTTTCTAGGCAAAAGGAAGCCCTTGCCGATCAAGTAGAAAAAGCAACTCTCAAATTTTCATACATGCAGGAGTTAAAAGAAAAAGAAATATCTTTACTTATCAATCATATTACATACTATAATAATATTGCTGAAAAAGTTAGAGAAGAAATTAGTAAAAAAAATGAAGAGGTGGAAAAAACGACAATAGAAACCTCGGAATGGGAAACCAATGCAAATGAACTCAGGGTTGAACAAATAGAAGTTGTTCAACAAGTTAAATCCGCTGAGAATGAACTTGATGACAATAGAATTTTACTCACAAAATACACAGAAAGAATTGATAATTTTAAAAGACAAGCCCAAGAAAGAGAAAAGCAAAAAGAACGCTTAACCCATGACATGCAAACTGAGAGAGAAAATTTACAACGTGAAGAAGATAGAAGGCAAATGCTTCTTGGCGATTTAGAAAAGGCTGAGTCATTGCTTCGTAGAATTGATAGTGAGGTTGAAACTATTCATGAACAGCTTGAAAGTACAGAAGAATCCTTACAAGTTGAACGTGCCCGATGTGAAGAAATCCGATCTGAAATGCGTGCTATTGATACAACTAGATATAGTTTGCGGGCAAAAAATGAAACTTTTTTAGAGTCTATCTCTAAATTTCATAATCAAATTCAAAAAATACTTGATGGGGAAAAAGTACAGTTAGAATTAAAAGGACAAATGGTTGCTGATAGGCAGGCTGTTTTAAATGATCTTCAAAAAATTACGAAAGGACTAGACTCTCGTGCTCTTGAAAAACAACTTCTCGATACTCAGTTCGAGGAGGTAAAGTTCCAACTTGATCAAGCGCAGGATGAGAAAAATAAATTTAGAGAAAATCATATTTCTGCGACAAGTCAATGTTCTGGACTAGAAAAACTAATTGCTTCAGGAGCTGGTCTTTCTGATGGAGCTGTTCATCTTAAAGAAAATGCCTCACAAAAATTTTGTGGGTTTCTTTTTGAACATGTTCGCTTACACCTGGAAGACGAGCCAATACTAGAAAAGGCTCAACCTCATTTATTTCAGGCTGCTCTTGTTGATAATCTTGATGGCTTTATTGAATTACTGGACAAAGCAGAAGAAAATAATTTTTCGCGTATTCACTTTCTAGTAAAAGATATTGTTTTACCTCTCAATGAACATGAGATAAAATTACGTTCCGAAATTTTATCTTTCAGAGGTATGCGATGTGTAGGTGAGCGATTAGAAAAAACTAACTTTCCTTGGGTTAAACCTATTTTTGATCGTATTTTTATTTGTCAAGATGAATGGATTGCTTTAAAAGCACAAAAAATATGTGGCAGTAATCATTCTTTTTTATTTATTACAGAACGGAGCTCAGTCTTTTCTGCAAGTTACCCTGTTGCTTTCGGTGAAGAAAATGGCGGCCAAAGCAACGGAATCCTCCAGAGAAAAAGAGAATACGAAGAAGCATTAGTTCAGAAATTACAAAGCCAAGAAGCTCTTGCTGCTAGCGAAGGAACCTTGTTTGTATTGTCTGAAAAAATCAAAATAATTGATGAAAAACGTAAGGAAATTCATTTATCTCTTGAACAAGAACGAGTTGATACTTTAAAACTTTCAAATCAAATGGAACAATTTGATCTTAAAATTAAACATGTACAAGAAAGCTTAAGCCGATTTACAAGCGACAAAGAAAAAATTGAAGTAGAGCTCTTTGAAGTCAAAGAAGTTTTTTCTAAAAATCAATTAAACATTGAAAAATTAGATGGTGAATATAAGACTCTTGATAGAGAACTCGTAGAGTTTGACTCTGAATATCAAGAGCGCAAAGAACAAAAAGATGAACTTTCATCTATGTTGCAAAACAAAAAATCAGAACGAGCAGTTCTATTCGAAAGACAGCATAATGTAAGGCAAAATTACGAAGAAATTTCTTTTCAAATGAAAAGAATTGAGCAAAAAGTTGATCAACTTACAATTCAGTTTGATCATCTCGAAAGCCAGCTCACAAGTGGTGATCATGATTTTGAAAACTTACATCATGAAATTTCTCACCTACAAACAAAGGTTAAAGTTCAAGAAGAAAAACTATTAGAACTTCATGAAAGAGAAAATGAACTCAGTGAAGAAATTAGAGTTCTAGAAAGCAAACTAAAAACATTTAAATATAAAAAACAAGTCTATTTTAGCAATTATTTGAGATTTTTTGGTGTTGATGATAACTTG
>JAIXXU010000063.1 GCA_027490595.1 Pseudomonadota bacterium | reverse complement strand
ATTATATAGTACCCATCAATATCACTAACGACGAGATTGATTTAATGGGCACCTTAGATTGGGAAATTCTTTTTCCTAAAAATGTTAAAAATAAAGATTATTATGTTGATGAAAGTAAGGATAAAACCTTTCCGAATTTTGCCCCCTTCTTTCAAAAAGTTTTTTCCCAAGTTAGTGGTAACTCTTATGATGCGAGCTCAAAAAAAGGACATCATCCTGTGGCGAGCTCAGAAATTGGGTTCAAGCCAATCAAGGGCTTTATTGATGGTAAATTTGAAATTGAAATAGGTGGAATTGCGTATCAGTTTGAGAACGATAGTGCTTTTCAAAAGAATCTATACGAATTCAATATAGGTATTTTTAAAGAAAAGGAAACTTATTGTAGACTCTTCTCTGTACCAAGATTGGCTTGCAATGAGTCATCCGAATCAAAAGATTCAGGAAACTCTTTCGCTATTAAGTCCAAACAGCTAAAAACACATAGCCAGGTAGGGGATGTTACTGACTCAAATGATGAGTCTCTTAATGACCAGAACGGAGATCAATTCGAAATCAACAAAATGGAGACAATCTCTGGTGGTGAACAAATTGAAGGACAGCCTCAAGATTCTCTTTTTAGCAAAAAAGCTCCAGAAATGAAGGCAAAAGTCAGTGATTCTGATTTTCCTTCTGGCATAAATTCCAAAAAAATTGATGAGGCTTTGGCAAACAAGTTTACAGTTGATGGCCAAGGCTTTGGCGCAGAAAAAGTCGAATCTAAACTTACGAGAGATCAAATTGATAAAGCCTTGGCAAATGTTAAAATTTTCCATGATGAAGTAATGAAAATACTAGCACCGGTTACCGAACTAAGTAAAGAACCGCCTTGTAACGGTGAGACGTTTTTGGATGTATATATAAATAGCTATACTCAACATATATACGATTATCTTCCTTCAGTTCTCTTTTACCTTGGTCTCTTTTTTATCACTAGCGATGAAGCCTTAAATATCGATTCTGTTAACTCTGGTGAAGAGGAAAAGAGGCTTAAAATAAAGAATAGTTGTAATTTTTATCAGGATGTTTTTTTTGTCTTTTTCCCTCCTCTTTCTACAGCACTTAATAATGCAGCTGAAGCTTATATAAATGCAAGAGACCTTTTAATAGACAAATACTTCGATGATTTGCGTATATATTTCTTTATACGTGAAGGAATTACTGTAAGTGCACAACTTTTGAAAAAGAACGTATTTGTTGGTTTCAGAACTGTACCTCTGCTCGTTGAACTATCAAAGCAAATTTTTGATTCTCATCCAGAATGTACAGAATGGAGCCCGCCCGATGTGGATCGCTGCCCTGAAGACTTAAAACCACTCATCAGTAATTTGTTGCCTAGTAATTATAAAAAACAAGAAAAAAATTCACCAAGCTTAGATGACTCATAGCTTGGAAGCTCCATCACACCTTGTTAGTTTCGTCTTTTTTCCGTGTGAACGTCGTCGCTTCATTTTCTGCAGCCTCTGATAGGTCCAAACGATTTAACTCTTCTGCGAGTTTAATCGCTGCTTGTGCATCATCTAAGAATTCGTCTTCTTTGCTTGCAACTGACAATGTCGTTGCTCCAATTCTACCGTCATTCAAGATGTCTTTATTATGTTCTTCAGTATCAAAAGAGATGACATTTGAAGTTGTTTGAACTTTTGAAATTCGTTGTGAAAAAATATTCGCTTCTGGCTTGGCAAACGTAGGGTTTTTGAATACCGGCTGTGGCGATTGCATTTGTAGAGGGTTTGAAGAAGGTGCAAAGGGATTCGCACGTGTATAGTGAGAATTCTGAGCGTTATTGTTTTGCTGTGTGAAGTGGTTATTAAAGTTATTTGATGGCGCATTAGATGTGGAGTTGTTTTGGTTATAACCTTGATTTTGCGAAAAATGGTTCATGGCCCCTTGGCGGTTTGGGGATGACGAAGATTGGTGGTTATAGAGGGAAGAATTATTGTTTGGGGGCGCCATGTTTCCCATGGAATAATGAGAGTTTTGAGGTGTGGAGAAATTCAAATTGGCATCAGGGTATGAGACACGTGCTTGGTCGAAACCTGTTGCAATGACTGTAACTCGAATGTTTTCACCCATTGATTCATCAATAACGGCACCAAAAATTATATTTGCGTCTTCATGAGCGGCTTCTTGAATGAGCGTGGAAGCTTCGCTTATTTCGTGCAGAGTCATTGCTGAGCTACCTGTAATGTTAATTAAAATCCCTGTAGCACCTTCAACGTCTATGTCCTCTAAGAGAGGAGAATTTATAGCTGCTCTGGCAGCTTCGGCAGCACGAGAGCTACCTTTTCCTGTTCCTATTCCCATGAGAGCCATACCCATTTCAGACATAATGGTACGAACATCTGCAAAATCTACGTTAACACGTCCAGGGATATTGATAATATCAGAGATACCTTTGACGGCATTTAAAAGAACTTCATCAGCTAGTTTAAAACCATCGAGCATCGACATATCTGCAGGAGCTATACTAAGGAGCCTTTGGTTGGGAATCGTAATCAAGGTGTCTACAGATTGCTTCAATGCTTGAATACCTAGTTCTGACTGTTGTTTGCGCCGTTTTCCTTCAAATGAAAAGGGTTTTGTAACAACACCCACTGTTAGAGCGCCGATTTCACGAGCAACTTGAGCAATAATAGGAGCAGCACCTGTGCCAGTTCCCCCGCCCATACCACCGGTGACAAAAACCATGTCTGCACCGCTTAAAACCTCATGCAAAATTGCTTTGTCTTCAAGAGCTGCATTACGGCCCATATCAGGACTTGCGCCAGCACCAAGTCCTTTGGTCAATTCTTTTCCAAGTTGAATTTTTATAGGGGCCAAGTTCGATTGTAGTGCTTGAACATCTGTATTTGCCGCAATAAATTCAACGCCAGTCAATCCGGACTCAATCATGGTGTTGAGTGCGTTTCCACCACCACCGCCGACGCCAATTACTTTGATAACGGCATTGCAGGATAATTTATTTTTGTCGTCTTGTTTTGTAAAGTTCACGAAGGTTCTCCTGTAAAAGTCTGAAATGTTTTGTTTGATTTTTATGATAGGACTTTTTAAGGCGATGCGAAAGGGTCTTTCACCTTTTTCCAAAATTTTGTAACCATACTTTTCATTTTTGAGTTTTCTTGCAAATCAAAGCAAAATTCTGAGCTATTTTGACTTTGGAAATAGGGAGAAAAAGAACCAAGTGCTGCAGTCCAAAGGGGTGACTTTAATCCTTCAACTGCACCAGCTATGGATAAAGGAAGTCCAATTCGAGCGTGCACACCAAAGATTTTCTCGGCAAGAGGAGTAATTCCTTGAAGAAGGGATCCTCCGCCAGACAGAACAACTCCTTTTGGAATTTCATTTATTAATTGATGCCGCACAAGTTCTTCTTTAATAATATTAAATATTTCAGAAACCCGAGGTTGCATAATTTGAGCTATTTCATATTTAGCGACTTTTCTTAGTTCAGAGGTTTCTAGTGATTTGATTTCTATACAGTCTGGATTTTCCCTGGATCTAAAGTAATAAGTTCTTCCGAATTCTTTTTTTAGTTGTTCTGCTTCAGTTTGTGAAATTCTAAGGCCAATAGCGAGATCTTTTGTAATCTGTTGAGAACCTATTGGGAATTCTTTTGTAAATACAGGGAAATGATTTATGTAAACACACACATGAGAGGAATATGTTCCCATAGATATAGAAACACAACCGTATTCTTTATCTTCAAAAGTGAGACAACCTTCTGCAGCTGCGATGGATTCATAAATAAAGTTTTTGATTTTTAGCCCAGCTTGGGAGGTTGCTCTGGCAATATTGGATAAATCAGATTGAGGTAAATTAACGCGATGGAAGCTAAGGGAGACCTCTTTTGCATGCATTCCAATGGGATTTTTGATTTCTGTTTTTTCATCAACACAAAATTCGCCAGGAAGATCGTGAATTGTGTAAAAATTATTTGAAGGTCGTAGGTTTTGAGCATTCAAAAAAAGTTTACGAATATCATTTTCTTTGATTTCAGAAGATTTTATAATTGATTTTTCGTTATGATTTTCACATATAGCAGAAGAATTCGGGATACATAAGAGAATATTTTTAACCTCTAACCCTGTTTGTCGTTCAACCTCATCTGTAGTTTCTAGAATTGATTCTGTGAGGTCTTCTAGGCTTGACACAATTCCTTTTTTAATAATTCCTTTGTGAGGAATCCTTGCTGCACCTAAAACTTGCAATCTTTTGTGGTCTTGCTGTGCAGCAACCAGAGTAATGTGAGAGGAACCAAGTGTTAGTGAAAATTTAACTTGTGTTTCAATAGAAGGCATAAGTTACTCGTTTTGTGTGCTGTTAACCTTAAACGTAGCCTTACCGTTATAGTCAAGGTCGACAGTTGAAGGATAAATATTTTGTTGCGCAAGATCTTTAAGCATTGATTGTAATTGTTGTATTCTAAAAATCAATTGTTCATTACCTAAATGGATCCATAGTCTTGACGTTTTTAATGGAGTTTCCCTACTAGCAGCTTGAACTACGAGTGTAAAGCCACTGACTGTGCTGAATTGAATTTCTTCCACATCTAACTCTGATGATTTTGTATTTATAGCATTTATCATGTTTTTAATTTGTACGAGAATTAGCGGTACAGGAGGCATGTTTTCAGGGCTTGTGAATGTGGAAATATTCTCGTCAGAAGAGAAGAATTTTTTAGTTATTTGCTTTTTTTTATGCCAATTTACCTTTAGTTCGGGTATTTCAAGCTTGGGATACTTTTTCATAGGGATGTTATCATTTATTTTTGTGATGATAAATCCAGTATCGCTGAGTAAATATAATTTATTATCAAAAGGTTGAAGAATAAAAGAGGGCACAAAGGCTTTTGCGTTTATTACAAGAATGCCATCCAAACCCATTCTTGCTTGGAAGGATTCTATCCCTTCAAAAGAGCCAAGAATTTGGTTGAGTTTAACCATGAAAAGATGTCTTTTCATGTGGAGTTTTTTAGATATTTCCACAAGGGGAGCAATTTTTTCTTCTAAGTCAGCCTTTATTTTTGGATTGTCTATGTGTATTTCAACAGTATAAATAGATCGATCTTCAAATTCTTGATTTACATTTGTTGAAATTTTTAAAGCGATAAAGAAAAAAACTAAAATAATAGAAACTTTAGTAATCAATTTT
>JAIXXU010000301.1 GCA_027490595.1 Pseudomonadota bacterium | reverse complement strand
GCTAATAACAGAAGAAGAATACAGTACATATTCATATCTGGATCCCACAATTAAAAAAGCTTATTGGCTAAATATTCATAGTTTACAGCGACAAACTTCAGACAAAGGTGCTTACCAGGTAAACTATGTGCCTAGCCTGCCAGGTTATATTTACAGTTGTCTGCAAACGCAGGAAAAAAAATGTTTACAAAATTCTTTTTTGCTAAGCATTGGAAATGATTTAAATTCAAATCGCACAAAAACCATAGATATCAGTGCAACAAAGAATATTTACGGATTACGCGCTGTTCACTTTTTCCAAGAAATAAATGAATAGTAAGACAATGAAAATAGCATGGGTAAAACTGAATTTCTTAGCGATAAAATCATTAAAGCCTGCTTACTCTCAATACACCAAAGGGAAAATCTTTTTTTTCTGTCATGCCAGGTCCCATCAAAGCCATTCGTTCAATGATTTCATGAAACTGCCCCATAGCAAACTGCTGTTGATTAAGTGAAACTCCCTTAGGCATTTGACCTGGTGTAGACTTCATTTTGTACCTAATAAATCGAATAGCAATAGAAAAATACAAATGGGGGATAACAAAATGAGTGTCTTTAGGGATTTTATTCAACTCTTGTAGCATGAACGCCGGAATTTTGCTCCCAAAACCTTTTGGCGTAAGCTTTTTCCAATGAACTTCAATCCAATACCCTGAGCCTCTAATTTTTTCAGGACGAACCCAAAATTGGCACAATACTGAAATCAAAAGCAGAGGCAAGAAAACAAGCAAACCAAAGTAAGAGTTCGTACCGAAACCAAAAATAAAACTCACAGTAAAAAAAACGACATAATCTTTAGTTGTAAACGCAATTTTTTTTGTTGAAACTTTTTGATAAAATTGTGCAAGAATATAAACAAGAGCCACTAAAGAAGCCAAAACAATAAATGTTATTCTTAAAATTATAAAGAAAGTCGTCATAGTTTCTAAACCCTATCTGGCTTGGATTTTAAATTGAGAATGCGTTCCATATGCTGCCGATTTTCACGACGACACAGACACATCTTTTGAGATAAAAAGAATACAATTATACTTAATACAAAAAGATAAATAAAATCAGCACCGATGGACACATAGCCTAACCCACCAGGATAGGAACTATAATACGAAAGCAAAGAGAAAAAAATCATATAAGGAAACAGCCATAAGCTAGAGAAATAATCTGATTTTGTAGCATGCCTTGTTTCTAAAAGATCAGAAAGAACAAAAACAAATAACCCTACAGCTAAAGTAACAGCGAGTTTCCAGACAACATCAAAGCCAGCCCAAAATATCATCAGGTTACAAACATAAAAAGCTATAAAAGATAATACTTGAAAGAAAGGCAAACGAAAGGGTCGTCTTTTTTCTGGTTGCAATTTACGAAGTGAAGCAAGACAAATAGGACCAACAGCAAAGGAAAAAACCAAAGCAGAAGATAAAAAAGCTACAATTTCTTGCCAACCTTTGAATGGCATGAAAGCCATCATAGAGATGATAAAGTTTAGAGCAATAGCTCGCAGAGGAGAGCCCGTAGAAGAAAGCTTTGCAAAAAATTTGGGAGCAATTCCCGATTGAGACATTGACTGCACAACACGTGCGCTAGAGGCAATATAAATGACTCCTGTTCCTAACGGAGAAACGACAGAGTCCACAAAAAGAACGGAAACGAGCCAACCTAGACCAAGCATGGCAGCAAGACCTGCAAAGGGCCCTGAGTCACCTATAAAAGAAAGATTGTGCCAACCATGAGAAAGCGAAGCTAAGGGAAGAACTTTAATAAATGCAAACTGAAGACCACCGTATAATAAAATACAAAGTAAAATAGAGCCAACTACTGCAATAGGGACTGATCGTTGGGGGTTTTTTACTTCTCCAGCCAAAAGGGCGCCATGTTGAAAACCGCAGAAAGAATACAAAACTCCTGTGAGTGCAACCGCAGACAAAACGCCACTCATTCCCGTTGGCAAAAGTTTCTTTGCTTCCCACTGCAATTGATATGTTTCGTAAGAATAATTTTTAATAAAGAGAAAAATTATTACTGTGGTCAAAGGGACAAGAACTTTCCATATGCTAATAATTGAATTGGCTTGAGATAAAAAACGAGAACCAAAACTATTTAGACAAACAAGAAAGAACATAATTGAAAAGGCGACCACATAACCAGTATGAGAAAACTGAGTAATACCGTTAATCTTTGTTACCCAACTTGTGTAACGGTTACCAAGATAAAACACAGTTGATTGAACCTCTTGGGAAACAGAAACAACGTAGGTTACCCATGTAATCCAAGTTAAAATAAATCCAACGACTTTTCCGTGTGTCAAGACAGGAAAAAGGCCCACTGCGCCTGAAATGGGAAACATGGCAAAAAGTTCGGCGAAGGTAAGAGCTAAAAAAATCATGCTCACACCGCCAATAAGCCAGGATAGAATTGCTCCTGGGCCTGCCATTTGTGCTGCATAAAGGCACCCGAACAACCAACCAGAACCAATGATACCCCCGAGACTTGCGCAAAGAACGCCAAAGGCTCCTATCTCACGCTTGTAGGTCATAAATTCACTCCTTAACCGGGCAAAATTCTTGCAAAATAAACTCTTTTGCCTGCTGTAAAGCACTATCTAACAACGCTAACTCTGACCCACCACCACGTGCAAAATCAGGACGACCTCCTCCTTTACCATGAATTTTTTCACAGAAGAAAGAAACAAGTTTGCCAGCATTCAAAGTTTTATTTTGTTGTAACAAAACTTTAGGAATTGCAGACATCACTTGAGCTTTGCCATCTATCTCAGAAGCAAGTAGACAAATAATATTATTTTTT
>JAIXXU010000057.1 GCA_027490595.1 Pseudomonadota bacterium | reverse complement strand
GAATATTCGTGGTTGCTGAGTATTGAACATTGTAACCAGATGCCTGTGTTGGTGATACCATAACTTCAATATCGCCGAGATTGGAACTGTTGATTCCTTGAGCGACTACTGTAGCCGGGTCAATTTCTACGTAGTAAGCTCCACGGAATTCACCATTACTCATAGAGGTAGTTTTCCAAGCAGGGTTTTGAATACGTCCCACAGATGCTACTGAGAAAGCAGGTGTATTAGTTGCAACTACACGAATTGCTTGTCCTTGTGACGCTAAAGTCAGACGCTCAGTAGGTGGAATATATACGCCATTGTCCGTATGCAGGGTATCTTCAATAACAAACTTAGTAGTATACTCTGCACCATCGACATACTTATTCTCTGCTGTAATGTAAATCTCGTTAGGCTTGTTGATATAACGAGGCCGAACCCACCAGAAGGTTCCTCCTGCTAATTCATCATATCTTGATCCACCGATGCTGACACCATCTTTACCATCTACACCTGCTGTACCACGATCACCTTTATCGCCCTTAGCGCCATTCAGGGATACAAGGTAGTCAATTGCCGAACCTTCAAAACCATTAGACACTGCCAACTCATATGCAGACATTCCTGTCTCTCCGGTAAAACCTTTATCACCTTTTACACCCTTTAGAGATGCTAGATATTCAGCTTGAGTGCCAGAGAATCCACCTTCTACAGCTAATTCATAGTTAGATTTACCTGAAGCACCTGCTGCACCAGTATCTCCTTTGTCACCCTTAATACCATCTGCACCTGAAGGGCCAACATCACCCTTGACACCTTTCAGTGATAAAAGGTAATCTGCTTCGCTACCAACAAATCCAGCTACAACTGCCATTTCATATGCAGATTTACCTGCCTTGCCTTTAGGGATATTGAATGTCAGCTTAGATTTACCAACCTCTGAGTTATCTGCTACAACAGACGCAGGAACTGCTGAATCTACAGAATTAGTCGCTACAACCGAGATAACATTGCCAGTTGCATCATCTTGGAAATCGGAGGTCTGCTCAATCCGCATAACTACACCGATATCCCCAATATCCAGAGGTGAAGTAACTGTGATATACTGACCAACTCTGCTGTAGTTTGTAACAGGGGCGATCTGAGCGCCAAGACCATCAGAGAAGGTAATGGAAATACTAGCACCAATTTCAGTACCTTCTGGAACCTCAAGAGTTACCTGAGAGCCACCAACCGGAACTGACGCCAAACGAATCAAAACTTCTTTAATATAAATTGTCATTTTCTCTCCTGAAATTACAGACGGACGTAACGGTTAATGGACATTTGTGGCTGCATAACTGAGTAAGATGCAACAGAGCTAGCATTCAGCGTAACAGTAGCTCCACCATGGCTGTGTGCGTTTACAAAATTACCGCTGAATGATGCTGAATGCCCTTGTGCTGGGACATCTGCATACACAAAGTAATCTTCACGGCCACGATGATATTGACGCCACCATACACCTCCGTCGTTGTCTCCTGCACCATCTGGATTCCCTGTACTGTCCGATGATTTCTGGAACCAAGGAGTTACATTACCTGATCCTGAAAGTTGGCGATAGCTTTGTAGCTTATAGGCATTATGCTGTCCAACTGAAACTGACCCGCTTGGAGTATGTCCACCATCTGCCGGAATGGATACACTGAAAGCACCTTGTGGCAAGTTTCCTGTGGTCAATTGATAACCAGTTGCACCTGAATATTGAAGATTGCTTCTGTAATCATTAGAAGCCAAACCAGAGTATGCACCGACTAGAACTCGTTGACGAGTATCAGGTGTGACTACACTATGCAATGCTGACCAAGGTGCGTTAATTGTCGTACCATCTAGAGGCCAGTACCCATCATTAGCACTCAATGCTAAAATTGATTCAACTACACAACCTGTATCACCTGTGGTATTATACCATACCGCACCAGATGCATTTGGCACATTTGAAGTTTTAAAAGTAGTGCCAATATTAATGTCATTGCAAGCACGGTACACTCGACCCTTGCTAAATACTACACTGCCTCGGACATAATTACGAGTAGCATCATATTCTGCTACCCTCCCCGTATATGAGGTACTGAATGACTCATCTTGGTCAATTTCGACAACAATAGTGCAAGCTGTGGGAATAGGTTCACTCAACAGCAAACGAGAAGGATTATTAATATCTTGTTTTGCTTTCAGCTTGCCAGTCTTTCCTCCTTGGAAAGTGACTTCAATGCGAGCTTCTCGCGTCGTATTAGCTGGAAGGTCAACATAAGTCACACCTGCTGCTAAATTACGAACTACTACATTATTACTCATAATTTTCCTTATGATATTTACTACAAGTTATGAGGAACATCCTCAGAATCCATCAGGGAATCGTGTGCCGCGCTTGATAAGCTTCAAATCACATGCATCGACAGTGCATAACTCCTTAGCTACTGTTCCACTATTTACCATTGTCATGCCAATAACACGCTTACCACTAGAACCTATAACGTCTGCTGTATGCAATACAGTTCCATTTGTACTATCATAAACTTTAACCGTTGAGTTAGTATCAGTAGTGTACTTGATTTCTAGGCAGTATCTTGAGGAGGGGTTAACAGTGATAGGGTTATTTGCAAGAGTGCTAGAACTTGCCACCATACCAATACCTCTACAAGAATTTCCAGTGATTTGAATACCGTTAATATTAGCAGGTGTAGCTGTTACAGCGTCAAGGAAGCCAAAGTTAATTACAGAATTTGCGTCAATTGTTGCAGGCATCTTGATCCATATACGCATAATATCACCAGTTTTGGGGAATGAGTTCCCAGTGTTAAAACGGATATTTGCGCCAGTTAGTGATGTTGTAGTGGAACTGAATGAAATCTGCCCATCATAACCAGCTTCGTAAACCTGCGAAAGACTGCCAGTGTTTACGGCTGACATGATTAAACCACCGTACGTGCCGAACGTATTTGTAACCTCCACCAAATCGGTAAAATACTTGTATCCATAAGCATCAACGGCTGGTGTACTACTTCCATTGCCGCTACCGTTACCACCCTTGTTAGGTTTGATTCCCATGACTACTCCTGTACCAAAACGTAACCGTTAGCTGTCGAAGGATTAAAAGCCCACAGACCAACTTCACCAGCACTGACATTCAAGTACCCATTTTCACCTACGTACAGAGGAATTCCTACTAAGTTACTAGAAGGAGCCACTAACGACACAGATATCTGTAAAGAACAACTTCCTTTGTT
>JAIXXU010000154.1 GCA_027490595.1 Pseudomonadota bacterium | reverse complement strand
CTGCAGATGATGATGAACGTTCGCGAATGATGCCAATCAACAAGACGTATTCTTTGGTCAAGCTCAAAGAGGCTTTGTTGCAGTTCCCAGTTCATACGCGTCATGGAATAACATTTGAATATGTCATGATTGCTGGTGTGAACGATTCCCTTGCACATGCAAAAAAATTAGTCAAATTTCTTCATGGGATTAAAGCTAAAGTCAATCTTATTCCTATGAATGCACACCCGGGAACTGAAATGGTATCTTCTGCTTTTGGGCAAATGCGCATGTTTCAAGAATACCTATCTTGTAGATCAATTCCTGCGCCTGTTCGTTACAGTCGTGGTCAAGATGTCAGTGCTGCTTGTGGACAATTGGCAACAAAACGGGAAAATGAAGTCCACTTACCACCAAGACAAGTGGCATTAAAAAGACGACAGGAGTTTTTAGAAGAAAAAAGAGCTCAGGAAGCCATAAAAACGTCCAATTAAATTGTAATGGCCAGTGACAAGGGAATGGCTTGAATTTGAATTCCTGAACGAGTGGTATTTCCCCCACCGTTGTCCTGAGTAAAGAAATAGCCAATGCTTAAGCTGGGAGAATAATAAATTTTTTCAGAAAGTGAGATGCTGTAAGTGGTTTCTGTGAAAATATGAAATCCTTTTTGATCGCTGATATTGCTGGTTGCTCCAGAGATAATTCTTTTGCTCGAAGCTTGCTGGTATGTCGCTCTCAAATTTAATGATAAGAGACGTTTTTCGTCGTCTATGGGATAAAATATCAATGATGGCCCGATATTAGCTTGGGATTGCATAGTTCCATTTTTTGATGATGAACTTCCCGTTGTATTTTCACTATAATTTAAGCTTGTAAATAAGCCAATTTCAACTTTATTTTTTAATAAATATCCAAAAATAAAAGACCCTTGATAAACGGATGTGGATAAATCTAAAGATATATTTGGTCTAAATATCAAGTTTTTTGTATTAATATATATTAAAATATTTGGTCTGGTTGTAAGAACTTGTATGTTATTTTGATTATAGTTACTGTTAGATGCCGTTATATTTTCATAACTCCAAAACATTGGGTCTACTTTGATATAATTTTTCTCGTACAAAGGTGCCTTCTCATTAGGGAGCCTTTCCTCTGCAGTCATGGAATAACTTTGGTTTTTGAAAAATAATACCGCACAATACAAACTTGATTTTAAAAATTTGTTCCAATTGCGTTGTGTAAAAAAAGAATTTGAAGTCATGAGAAGCAATCCTAGCTGTGTGTGTGAACAATGTGTTTTGTAGCCTCACTTTTTTTGGAAAAAAATTCAAGAAGATGACAAATGGTAGTTCAATCTGGTATGTAGACCAAATGACTATAAAAATAGCTCAATAGCTCTTTGTTTTTTAAGGAATGGTATGGCCAAGTCACATAAAAACTCCCCAGGAACATACACTCTTCATGGTGGTTTCAAGCTCAGTTATTCGGATATTCTTTTAGACTATCGTATGGCTTGGAGAAGTCGTCATATGAGCACTCTTGCTAGACGTGAGGTTCTTACAGGAAAAGCGAGCTTTGGAATTGTTGGTGATGGTATCGAAATTCCTCAAATTGCCATGGCAAAAGCTTTTCAAAATGGGGACTTTCGTTCTGGATACTATCGTGATCAAACTGTGGAAATGGCTCTCGGCCATGTGGATGTTTCTCAGTTTTTTGCACAATTATATTCCAATACAGATGTAAAGCTAGAACCTAATTCAGCTGGTCGACAAATGAATAGCCACTTCGCCACCAGGCTCGTACAAAATAATGGGGATTTTGTTGATCAACGCAATCGAACGTTTACCGCAGCTGAACTTTCACCCACCGCAGGTCAAATGAGTAAATTGTTAGGTCTTGCTTACGCTTCAAAAGTTTACCGCCAATCAAATGTTTTAAAGGGAAATACCTTTTCAAATCATGGAAATGAAGTGGTTTTTGGAAGTATTGGTGATGCCTCTACTTCAGAAGGTGTTTTCTTCGAAACACTCAATGCTGCGGGCGTTTTACAGGTACCTCTTCTGATGTCAGTGTGGGACAACGGCTACGGTATTTCCGTGCCTAGAATGTTACAAACAGTAAACGACTCTATTTCAAAAGCACTTTCTGGTTTTGCCTCTGATAACGAGGGATGTGGAATTACCATTTACCAAGTACAAGGTTGGGATTATTTAAAATGTTGTGATGTGTACCAAAGGGCTGTAGAAAAAGTTCGTAAAGAACATAAGCCAGCTCTTGTGCACGTCGTTGAATTAACGCAGCCTCAAGGTCATTCTACCAGTGGCAGTCATGAGCGTTACAAGCCGAAAGATCGCCTTGATTGGGAAAAAGATTTTTGTTGTCTTGTGAAAATGAAAGCATGGATTTTAGAGCAGGGAATAACCTCAGAAAATGTTCTCTCTGAAATAGAAGCTGAGGAATTCTCTTATGTGAAGCAAGAGCAAAAAAAATCCTGGCAACAATTTACGAACCCACTGGAATTAGAAAAAATCCAAGCGCTAGAAATCCTACAAAATTTACCAAGTGAACTCAAACAAACTGTCAATGATATTGAGGTTCAT
>JAIXXU010000069.1 GCA_027490595.1 Pseudomonadota bacterium | reverse complement strand
TTTTTTCTTAGCTAGGGTCTTTTTTTTCGCTGTAGGTTTTTTAGCTACAGTCTTCTTTTTGCTTGCTGACTTTTCTTTGGTCGTCATTTGACGTGTCCCTTTCTTAATTTTAAATGACATAAAATTCCTAAATGTCGCTTCCCAGCGAGAACTACATTTACACAAAAATTAGCATCGTCACGACGCGATGACTTCTCATCGCCATTTTACATTTAAGCTTTAGGATTTTAGACTTGTGCAAAAAAATTAATTTTTAAACTTTTTTTATAAGGAGGCCGGCTCTTCGTTTTGCGAGCCTTTTTTAACATCAATATCGGTTTCTTGTGTGTTATAAATACGCCAAATAGAAAAGGTACCAACACACAAAAAAAACAAAAATAAAAGAAAAAATAAATGATAAGTTAAAAAGCCAAGAAGTAGGCTGATAAAGCTTCCAACGCCAGATAAGACTAAGTTCATGTATAGTTTCTCTGAGTTTGATACGGGCAATTCTGCATCTAAGACTACTTTTGTATAGCCTTGGAACACAACATGCCTCTCTCTTGAAGTGATAAAAAATCTTAACAAGCTTTTGGGAGAAAAGGAATATCTAATAAACCAAAACGGAATATGCACCAGCTGGATCCCTGCAATTTCTACTTCAGTACGATGTTCGTAAAGTGTTCCACTTTTAGTTTTTGATATTCTGCGATGGTATTCTGTAATTTGATCACGCGCGCGCATGATGGCTTGTTCTTCTTTTATTTGTACGCCCGTTACCGGTAAACTTCCTGCAATTTCAAAGCGAAACTTTTCTTTGGCAAGGTATATTTCTTTTTTCCCTTGGCCCGCTATTCCTAAGGACTCATCTAAAGGAAATCCATCCCAGTCAACCATGATGTGCTCTTTGGGGTTGTGCAGCCTTTCTATTCCCCAATGTTCTTTGGGACTTCGTCTTGCCAATACAGCCCAACGATATCTGCGACTAAATTGCCCTTGTTCTTGTACAAATTTTTCGCTCAATTCAGGCGTTTGTCCGGGATAGCTTTTCATTTTGGCACTGTGGCCACTCCAAACGGTTTGAGCATCCAAGGAGATAACCCAGTAAGGTAACATCACGCCATAACAACCAAGAATTTCAAATTCATCATTTAGTTTCACAGACTTGTGATAGTGGGAGCGAAGCCAACCCATGAAATTATTTTTAACTTCTTCGATCTGCATTTCTGAAGGTACAATGAAATGATCGCTAATAATTTCTTTGGAACCATGCTCCATGTCGATAATAAAACCCGCTGAACAGAAAGGACATAGGTGAATATATTCTTCATTTGTATATTCAAAAGAAGCCTTGCAGTTAGGGCATGCAATTTCAAACATAGAACGTTTCCATTCGTGTAAACTGGTTGTGCTTAAAAACTTCGTTGTATTCTAGGGATACTTTGTGCTTCAGATCAAGGACTAGCCTTAGGTCAAATTTTTTAGGAGGAGAATTTTGTTTCTAAGAAACTGAGAATTTCAAAAATTTTTTCCTTAAGTTCTTTTTGAGATCCTTTGTTTTCTATGACGAAGTCAACATGCTGAGACTTAGTGCTGTCATCTAGCTGTAAGGCCATAGTTTTTTGGATGTCTTGTAATTCAAGCCCTCTGTTTTTGTTTAGCCATTCCAGTCGAAAAGTTTTTGGCGCAGTTATCAACAAACACGCATCAAACTTTGAGGTGCGTTTTTTTTCTATAATGAGAGCTGATTCATAAAAAACCCACATATTTTGATGAATTTTTGATAATGCGTGTAATTTTTTTTCTAATTTTTTATAAATTTCTGGGTGTAAAATATCTTCTAGTGCAGACTTTAACTCAGGATGATGTTGAATTTGAAATCGAATTTCTTGACGATTTAATTGACCATCATGTTGAAGAATATGAGAACCAAAAATAGTTTTAATTTTATGTTGGATACTTTTTTTTCTGAGGACGTCACGGGCAAACATGTCTGCATCAAAAACTGCATAGCCAAAGTCTCTTAAGAACTGAGAAAGTGTAGACTTTCCAGACCCAATTCCACCAGTGATGGCAATAATTTTTATTTTTTGCCCATAAGATATTTTTAATTGTGAGTCTTGAGGATGTTCTACTGCCGGAGATGTCATTATGGGGATTGTTTTTTATAGTTTTTGTAGTTGCCTTGTTGTTGACCTTGCTCAAAACCTTGGTTGTAATTTCTATTTTTTTTACCAAAATTTTGAAAAGAACCGTTAGAGTTGCCTTGTTGGTTTCCTCTATGATTAAAGCCGCCATTGTTACTTTGTGGATAGCGAGAATTTTGGTTTTTATACTGTGGGTTAGCATAATTGCCGCGAGATGATGTGTGTCCATTTTTACGATTTTGAAAATCATTGCGGTTATTGGACATGTGATGACTTAATTGTGGTTGAGACATATTACCTGTTTGGGGATCGGTATGATGAACGTAACCAGTTCTTGTCATAAGATGGCTTGGTGCGGGTCTGTTGTGAGTCTCAAAAGCTCTTTTTGTAACCCCTTCAGAGACAAGTTCTACAAGAAGATCTTCCAATGGAATGCCTTCTGAACGAGCCAAGTAGCGTAAGTGGTTCATGAGTGTCCAAGAGAGAGCAAGTTGCACCTGGTTTTGTGAAAAATCACGGGTTTCAAACGCGCCGTCTTCTTCTGTTTCATCTTCAAAATATTCAGAACTTTCATCGTAGTTATCAATGTCTTCTTCATCAAAAATGGCATCTTCAAACGAAGTTGTTGGTTGGGTCGCACAAGGTAATTCGTTTAATTCTTCTGTTTCCATATGTTGACTTTCTGAAATTTGTTGAGACATTGGAGCTCCTATAAAAAAAACAACTAAATATTTATAATGATTCGGGATCTTGAAGGTGCGCTAAATCTGAAAGCAAATTGATATCTTCCGTCCAACCCTTTTTCACTTTGACAAAAAGTTTTAGGAATACAGGCCGCTCTAAATGCTTTTCTAGAGAAATCCTGGCGTCAGTACCGATCGTTTTAATTTTTGAGCCACCTTTTCCAATAATGATAGACTTTTGAGAGTCTCTCTCCACATACACAGTGGAAAGTATTTCTGTCAATTGGGGTTTGTGCTGAAAGACATCAACAACAACGCTTGCTTTATAGGGAAGTTCCGCACCAAGCTGGCGAAAAAGCTGTTCACGTATAAGTTCTGCGCAAATAAATTTCTGGGGTCTGTCCGTGAGTTCGTCTCCCTTGTAAAGCCAATCTCCTTGCGGCAGTTGTTCCGCAATATATGCCCGCAAGTCAAGAACTTCTTGTTTTGTTTTTGCAGACAAAAGTCTTGGCGTGGGAGCTAAAAAACGTTTTTCTAAAAAATCTTCGTAAGAGCCCTCCTGTAATGAGATTTCTTCGTAAATCTTCTTTAGGCCCTGGGCGAAAGTATCTAACTGAGGTCCATGCAATGCTTTTTTTAGCTTATCAGATTTTGTTGCTAATAAAAGAATTTTTTTTTGGTTTTTTTGGCAAATTGATTTCAACCAAATATGGTCAAACTCAGTAAAGCCTTTAGTTAAATCAATTAGATAGCAGATAATATCTGCGTCTTTAAGAACGCTCCAGGCAATATGATTCATGATTTTATTCATGCGAGGCAAACCTTGATCATGCTGAATTCCAGGAGTGTCCAAAAAAAGAATTTGTGTATTTTTTTCAAGGCAAATACCTAATATTTTATGCCTTGTTGTTTGTGGTTTTTGACTAACCACCGCAATTTTAGTTTCAAGGCAAGCATTCATAAGAGTGCTCTTTCCTGCATTAGGGCATCCCATGAGGGCCACATATCCACATTGTTGTGTCGAGTGATTCATATTTGACTGTTATCCTGTCCGTATAATTTTAGTTGTTCAGTTGTGAGTGAGCCATCTTCAATGAGAGCAATGAATTTTTCTGCCACCAATTTGCTAGCTTCTCGTTTGCTGCGCGCTGACGCTCTGGCAATTTCTTTTGAGCCTACAAAAGCTGCCACAATAAAGAATGTTTCCTGAGGGGTGCCTTCGGTGCCTATGGTGCGATAAACAGGAGGGCGGCCAATGATACTTTGAGTCCACTGCTGTACTTTGCCTTTGGCATCAAATTTTAAAAGAAAATCTTGGGTTTGTGTTAAATCCTTGCCAAACACGCTGCTAAGCCATTCTTGAGTTTTTACTTGACCGGCATCTATCAACAAAGCTGCTGTCACGGCTTCAAAGGCATCGGCCAGTACATTTTCTTGTTGGTGCGGTGAAGAACTGTTGTTGTCGACTTTTCCCACAAGAAGACATTGTCCTAGGCCTAGTTCTCGACTTTTTTGTGCTAAATTCGCTGTTCCTACAATGGCAGCACGCAATTTTGAGAGTTCACCCTCTTGTAAATGAGGGGCTTGTTGCATAGAGACTGTGGCAAGATAAAAACTCAAGAAGGCATCTCCAAGAAATTCCAATCTTTCATTGGAATAAACGCCCTCTTTTCTATTGGGCCAGAAAACCAGCGCGGAACGATGGGTGATGGCAACGGTGGCTAATTTTTTATCTCGATACCTATGGTTTTGAATTTGAGAAAGCAGATCTAAATTGCTTTCTACCTGGGGAAACACAGCGCGCATACGGTTTACATCAAGATTAGCATAGTCTTTTGCAAGGCTCGCCAAATAATTTTCAGGAACGGGGGGGCTAGAAGGTATCATGAATGAATCCCCCTCCCACGACCTCTTCACCCAAGTAAAAGACTGAAATTTGACCAGGTGTGACGGATTTTTGTTTTTGCGTAAACTCAACCAACACACGTTCTGATGCTTCTTTTATTTGGGCTTCACAGGGAGGAGAGCGATACCTTATTTTAACAGAAAGACCCGATTGTTTTTCTTGCTCCGACAACGGACGCACTTGATGAAAGCGTGACAAAGAAAATCCTTCGCGGTACAGGTAGGATTCTTCTCCTACATAAACATTTCCTGATTCGGAATCTATGCGTGTAACGTATAAGGGGTTTGTGGCAGAGACGCCCAATCCTTTACGTTGACCTACAGTGAATTGGTGAATGCCATCATGGGATGTTATTTTTTGTCCATCTTCATGGATAATATTGCCTTTGATTACACCTTCTCCCTTTGTACGATCGGAGATGAATTTTGCATAGTCATTGTTAGGAATAAAGCATATTTCCATGCTTTCTTTTTTCTGTGCATTTACCAAACCGTATTTCTCAGCAATTTGCCGAACTTCATTTTTTGTGAGATTTCCTACTGGAAACAAGGTTTTTGAAAGTCTTTCCTGTGTCATGGAGTATAAAAAGTAGCTTTGATCTTTTGCGTTGTCTAAGCCCTTGAGAAGTTTATATTGGTTTATGCTTTCATCATATTTTATGCGGGCGTAATGTCCTGTGGCTACAAAATCACAACCAAGTCGTTGTGCTCTATTTAACAAATGATCAAATTTTAGAAAAGTATTACAAGCCACACAAGGGTTTGGTGTTTTTCCTTTGAGGTATTCCTGTGTAAAATAATCGACTACATTTTCTTTAAAATCATCTTGATAGTCGAAAACATAAAAGGGGATTCCTAATTTATGTGCAACTAGTCTTGCATCAGCAACATCATCTAAACTACAGCAGGTGTCAAATTTTTGAGAAGGATCACAAGTGGTTTCATTTTGTGAATAATCCCATAGCTGCATGGTAACGCCAATCACTTCATACCCTTCTTCTAAAAGAAGTGCAGCTGCCACAGAACTATCCACGCCGCCAGACATGGCGGCCAATACGCGCTTTTTAGACATATCTAAGTCTCCGAAGATATTGGCGCTATGTCATGTTCACCATGTCCATGATTTGCAAGCAGTTCGTCGGCCCATTTTTCAAGGTGCTTGTGTCTAATAAAGCCTCTCATAAAAAACTTGATATCTTCATGTTCATGGGTAGAAAAGTCCAAAGGCAAATAAATGGAGCGATTTTCTTCAAAAAATTCTTGAAAGTAGGAGTCAATGTAGTCGACTATGAGCGCAGCTATAGTTTCTTTTTTTAGCGTCTGATAATCTGTGTGCATACATACTATTTCAATAGGATAAAACAGGCTTCCATCTTTTTTTTGAAATGTGAATAAAATTTGTAGTTGTTCTTTGTTGTAGCCTGTAAGTATAATAAACTCTTCATCACTTAAATAGAGTCTATGTTTTTTTTGTAACAAATTTTCCCAGCGTTTATTTTCTTCTTTGGCCCATATTGGGGTTAATTTATCTATGTTTAAAAAGGTTAACTTTTTCATATTTTAACTTCCATGCGTTTCATTTAAAGCAAAATTTTGAACAAATAGTTCTGCTTTTTTAAGCTCATCAAGGTATTCAAAGGGTTTAATGTCAGGTGAAATCTGAATTCCTGCTTGGTTAAGTAATATAGGAAACTGTGGTATTCCAGTTAAAAAGGCCTCTAGAGCAATAAATAATTCATTAGAAATTTGCCCATGTAGTTCTTCATGCCATTTTCTCATGTCTGAAAACCGAAGCTTTTCGTACAGTTTTTTGATAGAAATTTCTATTATTTCATTATCGTTTTTGAGGTGTATTTTTCTTTTAGTATTTAGTTTTTTGTCAAGAGGATGACTAGGAGTTTCATCCCATTCTATTAGTTGATTACAAAGCGCCAATGGAAGACTCAGGAGACGTTGCCAGCCAATTTGAAAAAGAGCGTCAATGCCTATCTCGTTTAGTAAGACGATGGCTTTATTGATTTGCGCATCTTCATTAATTTGAGTGTCTTTTTCCTGGCATGAAGCACCTTTTAATAAACATATTTCTAAGCCAAGGTTTAATGCCCCACGGGTAATGAGAAGGGCATTTTGCAGCTTTGCTCCCTTGCGTTGGGCTTCTGTGTGAATTTGGCTAATACAGTTAGCAAGGTTAGAAAGCTGTTGTTTGAAAAGATTTAAAATGTTTTTATTCTCAGTGGTTGTGGCTATTTTATGAAGAGCTTGTTCAATAATAAGCTCTTTTCTATTGCCTTTTTGGTGAGAATTTATTTTTATGGATTGCCATTGATTTAAAATATTTTGGCATAAGATAACAACTTGTTCGCTTGCATCATGTAAAAAATCGGGGTCATCATAAAAATTTTCTGCTTTTCCTGAGGGGTGACCAATAAGTTGTTGTATTTTTTCAGCACCAAGAGCTGCCGTTAAGAAACCAGCACCTACTTCTACATCGAGAGAATTTAGCAATAAAATAGTCTCCTCCACTTGGTCTTGGATTTCTTCTCTGAGATCGAAATCTTGAATGGGATTTAAAAGCGAGGGGTATTTCTTAATGAGTTCAGACCGTTTGGATTGAATAGTTTTTAATTCTTGTAAGGTTTTTAGAATAGCGTCTTCTCCCTTAGGAGCAAGTCGTCGCAGCGCTTCCTCACGCGTGACAAACCCCTGGTCAAGAAGTCTGCTTTGTCGCCATCTCAAGCCGTCTTGAAGAGTTTCTTGTCGGACAAGCATGGAGGCATAAGCAAACAAACTGCCTGCAAGTCGAATATCTTTTGCATAAAGGGAATCCACAAATTGTTTTAAGGGAAAGAAGGAGTCTTCTTCTTGATGTTTGACGTTGAGAAAAAATCTATTGTCGGGTGTTAAAAGCCAGTTTTCACGAATATCTTCTGTGATATGTGCAATACCTTCAGGCATAATCTCGAAGAATTTAGAAAGCATTAGGCAAATTGTTTCGTCTTCTAAATCAAAAAAACGTTCCGCTGCAAACTCAGGTGAGATTAATAGCCATGAACGAACCCAGTCGAAGGCTTTCTCAAAAGAAATGTCTTCGCATTGAATTTCGTCAGAATATGACCAAATATCATGGTCGAGAATTTTTTGAAGAGATTTCCCACGCAAACAAGCAACAATTTCTAAGTGATTTTCAAGTCCTTCAGAGATCAGGCTTTTTTGTAAAGATATTGGTGAAATCAAGGGAACTAAGAACGGTAACATAGGTTGTTCTGCCAACCACTCTAAATCCAATGGAGTATCTTCAAACCATGGGGAAGGAATGCCTAGCGTTGAAGAAGGTATTTTGTCTTCCTGTGGCAGTTCTTTTGTTAGGGGTTTAGGCAGATGATCCACTATCATCAAGTGTCTCCTTGATTTAGGCCGCAACAGAGAGCAATCTAAAAAATATTGATTGTGTTGAAAATACCAAGAAAAATGAGGCTAGACGGGTGACATTCACCCCAAGACACAGGACTTGTAGCATGAAAATATATAAGAAGGAAGAGCTAATTTCAGTGTCAGATAGCTCGGGCAAAGTTCAAGATTTTCTAAATGTCAGATTCCTAGGCGTTCGTGGCACAATCCCAACCCCTCATCCGGAGTTCTTGAAATATGGAGCAAACACCTCGTGTGTTCATGTGTCTAGCTTCCATGATGGGCAGAGCGAAGAGCTCTGGTTTGATGGGGGCACAGGCATTGTGCGAGAATCGCAAAAATCGTTGAGTCGAGGTGTCTTGTCGTTTCATGTGTTTTTAAGTCATCTGCATTATGATCATATTTTTGGACTGACTCAATTTGCTCCTTTTTTTAGAAAAGATACTAAAATTTACCTTTATGGAGAAAGAAAGGATGAGCTTTCTTTCAAAGAAGCTATTTGCGGATATTTTCGCAAGCCTTACTTTCCTCTCGAGTTTACTGACTTGCCCTGTTTTCCAAATACAATCTTCGTAGAGCTAAAACCAGGAGATGAGGTTCACTTGCAACATACAAAAATAAGCTGTGCTTCGTTGCATCATCCCCAGGGTGCTTTGGCTTATCGTGTATGGACAAAGGACAACAGCAAAAGTGTTGTCTACGCCACAGACCATGAGCATGGAACCTCGACAGATGAAGAACTGTCGCAATTTATACACGGTGCTGACCTGGTAATTTATGACTGCTCATTTGGGCATGATACGTATCCTCCTTGTAAGGGCTGGGGGCATTCTACCAGTGCATTTGGTGCGCAGTTGTGTAAATGCAGCAGTGTAAAACGCCTAGGAATTTTTCATCATTCTCCTCAACATGAAGATGGTTATTTAGAAGATGTTATTCTAAAAGAGGCGACCACTATTTTTTCTGAAAGCTTTCTCACCCAAGAAGGTTTAGTTGTTCGCATTTGATTCATTGACCACGCCTTAACTTTGTGAGAAATACCCTATTCACAGCCTTATTTGGTTTGCGCCCTTGGCGTCATTTTTTGGAATTATGCATGCAATCAAACCCCAAAAAGAAGAGTTTTCCTTCACCTCAAAAGGGTTTTTTTCGTAAAAAATCCTT
>JAIXXU010000127.1 GCA_027490595.1 Pseudomonadota bacterium | reverse complement strand
ACAGACTTAAACGACGAGTTGTTTGCCAAAAAATTCAGTGAAAAATATTTTAGTAATAATAAAATCATTGCTATTAATTCCGTATCAAGACGTCAGGCTAAGCGAGTAGATGAGAATTTATATTCACAACTTGCAAACAAATTTATTGCTAAGGGATTTAAAATCTTTCTGTTATATGGCCCTGGCGAAAAAGCAATGGCGTCTGCTGTTTATAAAAATATAGAGGATAAAAGCTCTGCTATCATTGATTATGAGGGTTTAAAAATCTCACAACTAGCAGCAATTTTGAAGCATATTGATTTCTACGTTGGAAATGATGGTGGAATAAAACATTTAGCCATATGTGCAAAAATTCCAACTTTTACGCTTTTTCAAAACGTAAATTGGGCCAACTGGACACCGCCTGAGTCTACTGTTCATAAAGCTATAACCATTTGTCACGAGAAAAAAGATTTTTGTATCAAGTGTTCAATGCCTCAAAGATGTTTAAAAGAGATTAATGCAGATACCGTCTGTGCAATCATCGAGAACGAATTAAAATTTTGAGTAAAGTTGCTGATCCTCATTTGTTTTTTTGATCTAGATTAATTAGCCATGGGATCTTGATTCATAGTAGTGCTTTTGTGCTATGCCCCTGACTTAGTAGTTGGTATTATCCAGTTTGTTTGTTTTTACTTTGGAGGAATTTGCTTATGTCGCAATGTGCGTGTCCAGGCTTTCTAACCAGCACAGTTGGCAAAAAATTTATTGTGGCTTTAACGTCGTTGCTATGGGTAGTTTTTGTGTTCGTTCATATGTCAGGTAACTTTCTTATCTTCAAGGGAGCTGAGGCCTATAATCGTTATAGTTATGCTTTGACCTCAAATCCTTTCATTTATGCAATTGAATTTTTGTTGGTTGCTCTTCTTTTAACACATGCATTTGTGGCGTTATCTCTGAAGTTTAGAAATTGGCGAGCAAATCCCAAAGGCTATGCTGTTCGGCCGTCAGCTGAGAAGTCTTCGTCTTTTTCCTCAAGAACAATGGCGTATACAGGACCGATGATTTTAGCCTTTTTGATTTGGCATCTGGCTACATTTAAATACGGACCAACCTACACGGTAACGTATGATGGGTTAGAAATGCGTGATTTATTTAGGTTGGTTTCTGAAAAATTTCAAAGCTCTGTTTATGTTGTTCTCTACGGGGTCTCATTGTTTTTTGTCTGGCTTCATCTTCAGCACGGTGTAAAGTCTTTGTTTCAAACCCTTGGAATAAATCATCCACGCTATAACTCTTTGTTAAAAACTTTTAGCTGTATCTATGCCTTTGTTGTTTCCGTAGGATTTCTTTCTCAACCCATCTATATTTATTTTGTGAGGCCCTAACTATGGTGATTCAACTCGATTCCCAGTGCCCATCTGGACCCATTGAAAATCGCTGGTATGACCATCGTTTCAAATCAAAATTAGTCAATCCAGCAAACCGTCGCAAGCATTCTGTCATCATCGTAGGCACGGGTTTAGCAGGAGCCTCAGCGGCAGCATCCCTCGGTGAAATGGGCTATCACGTAAAAAGCTTTTGTTTCCAAGATACTCCCCGTCGGGCCCATTCTATTGCAGCTCAAGGTGGAATCAACGCCGCCAAAAATTACAAAAATGATGGGGATTCCGTTTTTCGTTTATTTTACGAAACAATTAAGGGCGGAGATTACCGTTCTCGTGAATCAAATGTTTACCGTTTGGCTGAACTTTCTGTAAAAATTATTGATCACTGCGTAGCGCTTGGCGTTCCTTTTGCGCGTGAATATGGAGGTCTTTTAGATACAAGATCCTTTGGCGGAACTCAGATTTCTCGTACTTTTTATGCGCGAGGACAAACTGGGCAGCAGCTACTTTTGGGTGCTTATTCTGCCATGATGCGTCAAGTTTCAGAAGGCAGCGTAGAATCTTTTTCACGCCGTGAAATGCTTGAACTTGTCGTCATTGATGGGAGGGCGCGTGGAATTGTTGTTCGGAATTTGCTTACAGGAGAACTAGAAGTTCACCATGCAGATGCCGTTGTTTTAGCAACAGGCGGCTATGGAAACGTATTTTATCTCTCGACAAACGCCAAAGGAAGCAATGCCTCGGCTATTTGGAGAGCCTATAAAAAAGGTGCTGCATTTGCTAACCCTTGTTTCACGCAAATTCACCCTACGTGCATTCCTGTATCAGGAGATCATCAATCTAAATTAACTCTCATGTCAGAGTCTTTGCGTAACGATGGCCGTTGCTGGATTCCCAAAAATAGCAATGATTTAAGAGAGCCAGGGCTTATTCCTCAAGAAGAGCGTGATTATTATTTAGAGCGCCGGTATCCTTCGTTTGGGAATTTAGTTCCTCGCGATGTGGCTTCCCGTGCTGCCAAGGTAGAGTGTGATCAAGGTCATGGTGTAGGTTCATCAAAATTAGCCGTATATCTTGATTTTGCCGATGCTATCAATCGTCAAGGGGAAGAAAAAATTCGTACAAAATATGGAAATCTTTTCCAAATGTACGAAAAAATTACGGGAGAAAATCCCTATAAAACTCCCATGCGTATTTACCCTGCTGTTCACTATACAATGGGTGGTTTGTGGGTTGATTATAATTTGCAATCTACAATTCCTGGATTGTTTGTTTTGGGCGAAGCGAACTTTTCCGATCATGGGGCAAACCGTTTAGGGGCTTCTGCGCTCATGCAAGGCCTTGCTGATGGCTATTTTGTAGCACCTACAACAGTAGCTAATTACATTGGAAGCACTTCACTCAAACCTGTTACGACCAATGATTCTGAATTTAAAGAAGCTTTGCACAGTGCAAAAAGCCGTATTGAAAAATTTATGAACATCAAAGGCTCAACCACGGTTGATGAATTCCATAGGGCACTTGGAAAAATCATATGGGACAACTGCGGTATGGCTAGAAACAAAGCAGACCTTGAGTCCTCCATTATAGAAATTCGCCAACTGCGTGAAAGATTTTGGTCTGACGTTAAGATTATCGGTGATTCCAATGATCTCAATCAGCAACTGGAAAAAGCGGGACGTGTTGCCGACTTTTTAGAACTTGGTGAGCTTATGTGCAAGGATGCTCTAGATCGTGAAGAGTCCTGTGGCGGACATTTCCGTGAAGAGTATCAAACGTCGGATAATGAGGCCCAGAGAAATGATCAAGAATTTTCTCACGTGGCGGCGTGGGAGTATGGCGGGGAAGGTAATGCACCCATTCGTCACAAAGAAGAATTAAAATTTGAATACTGTCATCCGTCTCAACGCAGTTATAAATAAGAAAACGAGGACAGCCATGACTCATCACACAAATAAAGAAAATATGCATATTAATCTTAGAATTTGGCGCCAGAAAAACAAACACGATCTTGGAAAGTTTGTTGATTATAAGCTTGAAAGAGCTCATCCAGACATGTCTTTTCTAGAAATGCTTGACGTTTTAAATGAGGATCTCATCAAAAAGGGAATAGAACCCGTAGCGTTTGATCATGATTGTCGAGAAGGCATTTGTGGTTCTTGTTGCATGGTTATTAACGGAGATGTTCAGGGTCCTCAAAAAGCTACAACTGCTTGCCAGCTTCATATGCGCACCTATAAAGACGGTGACACAATTGTGATAGAGCCGTATCGTGCTAGAGCTTTTCCTGTCATCAAAGACTTGGTTGTGGACCGCGGTGCTTTTGATCGCATTGTCCAGGCAGGTGGATTTATCTCAGTGAATGTGGGTAGTGCGCAAGATGGAAACTCTATTCCTGTGCTAAAGGACAAAGCTGATATGGCGTTCGATGCAGCAACTTGTATTGCTTGCGGAGCATGCGTGGCTGCTTGTCCAAATGGCTCAGCATCTCTTTATACCTCTGCACAGTTTTCACGCTTGGCTCTGTTACCCCAGGGTCAAATAGAAAACACACAACGTGTTGCAAAAATGGTTTATCAAATGGACGAAGAAGGCTT
>JAIXXU010000279.1 GCA_027490595.1 Pseudomonadota bacterium | reverse complement strand
CAAATAACAAATGTCAGTAGCGCAAAAAGTCTAATCAAATTTCTCATGATATTGGTCGTTTCGTTGAGTTCGGCGAGCGAATTGCTGCTAACGTCCGGCGGCTTCACGTCAGTTGCGGCATTTGGAACTGAGTACTCTCGGCGTGGACGAAACGAAGTTATGGAAAAAGCGGTTACATTTTACAAGGAAAGCAGCAATTGCGTGAAACCGCTGTTAGCTGTAGTTATTCCAACGACTCGATATATTTTTCTGCGCCATTGAAAAGAATTTTGATTTCTCGTCCACCAAAAAAACTCAAATATCGATATTCTGCGGATTCTAAATTTAACTGAGATTTGTTTTTATTTGTTAAAATTTTATTTGGGTCTTTTTTGTCGTAAAGTACAACAGTAATTTTTGTATTGCGGCTAATATTTCTAAACAATAATTGTCTGAACTCAAAGTCCGCTAACGGAAATGAATAACCAATAAAGATGAGCTCATCTGCCTCTGAAATTTCTAAGCCGGAATTTCTCCAAATCAGTTTAGTTTGAAAATTACTCAAATCTTTTGCGAAAGTTGGCATCAATAAGAGAGGGCGTAGTCTGGGGGAGTGCTCGTCATGATCGTCATATTCTTTAGAACAGTATTTGCATTTGGCCTGTCTAAAAACGCCATAGTCAATTACTCGTCTATAAAAATCGATAAAAATTCGCTGGCACTTTGGACAGTTCAACCAGTTTATGGAGCCATGGATTTTTAAGAGCTTTACAATAAATTCTCCTTCGGTGAGAGCTTGTAGCCCCGGTTTAATAGAGTCATCATTTTTTAGAGAACTTACATAGCACATATAGTCAATAATTCCTGGTCTAGTCGTAACTCTTACTAATTGATCTCTTAATGCTAAATCAAGTAAGATATCCCAGTTCGTAGTTATTACTGCGATGGGGTCTAATCTTTTATCCTTCGCACGGACTTTACTCTTTTGTATCAAATATTTTGCAAACTTTTCGATATATTCTGCTTTCTTTGTTAGTCCAGATTTAGCTTTAATCGCTAAAATTAAAATTGCATCTATAGTTTGCCTAAGGTTGAGTAATTCTTCGGGTTGAAATGATCTAAAATTAGAATTCTCCACTATGCATCTGTCCAGGGGGGTATAAATATCTTCTAGGGATAATAAATAGTCACTCTTTTCATCGATCCCAAAATCATTTTTTAAAAGATTGATTAGTTTTTTTTGTGTATCAAATAAGCTGTACTCTTCTGAAGAATATTTGCCGTTAGAAAACTGTGGATTAAATATTTCTTTCGTTAATTCAAATTGTGTTGGTAAGCCAGCTCCAGCTGAAAAACCAGCTCCTAAAATGAAGACTTTTTTGTTCATTTGTGGAAATTTCGTTTATAATTACAGCTAACGTCCGGCGGCTTCACGTCAGTTGCGGCTTTTGAAACTGAGTATTCTCGGCGTGGACGAAACGAAGTTATGGAAAAAAGAAGTTCATTTTACAAGGAAAGTAGCAATTGCGTGAAACCGCTGTTAGCAGCAGCCACTATTTTTCGAGTAATTTTTTTAATTCTTCAAATTCTCTATTCTGACCAAACATTAAAGTGTTTCTTTTTGAACCTATAATATAATGCTTTCCACATTGAAAACAAATTTTTGCTACGCCACTCAGTGATCCATTTTTCTTAAAAATAAGGACGTCTCGAAATTTCGGGTCGCAGGTCGTGGAAGTTTCTGATCTAGTCTTTCGTTCACTAAATATGTTAGACATTTGGACCATTTTACTCGATGGAATTTTCTGTTGGAATTTATAAAGAGCAGATAACTCTTTTAAAAACGTTGAGTCATTTAACCTACTTGGATAACTTTCATAGTTGTATAAAATTCGAAACTTTCTTTTTGCTTCATTATTTCTATCCCGACTTACAAACATACTGTCAGCAAGTGTTTCTGTAATTTTATCAATTCTAAAATGAATAACTTCGTCAAAATCAAAAAAATATTGTGGCTCCGTCGACTTTTCGGTTATCGCAACTTTTGGAGATTTTGTGCATGCTGTGAAAAGCAATAGTATTGATAAAGTTTTGAAAACGTTCATTTTGGGGCGATTTTTTTTGTGGTTGCTGCTAACGTCCGGCGGCTTCACGTCAGTTGCGGCTTTTGGAACTGAGTACTCTCGGCGAGACAGAGCGAAGTTATGGAAAAAAGAAGTTCATTTTACAAGGAAAGTAGCAATTGCGTGAAACCGCTGTTAACTGCTGTGCCTAAAAGGTGTTGGTTGCCGCCCGCATAAACCAAGTGAGAGTTGCAATTAAAAGTACAATTAGAACTATTCCTGTAAGTTGATTAAATTTTTGACTTGCAAATTCTTTTTTAGATTTAAGTTCTGATGCTTCAAAAAATAGAAAAGCAATACTAAAAAAGATTAAAAAAAAAAGAGCAATAAAGAATCCGAAAAAATCAAAGCCATCGATCGTCATAAACGAACGAATGTAGAACAAAAGTGTTATTATACTGAAAATTGAAAGGAAAATTCCAATTCGCTTTTTTACGTGTTTTTTTAAAGTCATATCAATTATAAGTTCCGTTCGCATCGGCATTGCAGTTAACGTCCGGCGGCTTCACGTCAGTTGCGGCATTTGGAACTGAGTACTCTCGGCGTGGACAAAACGAAGTTATGGAAAAAAGAAGTTCATTTTACAAGGAAAGTAGCAATTGCGTGAAACCGCTGTTATATGGGTCGCGACACATTCGCAAAATCACGCAACGTAACCACAGCAAAATTCCACTCCGGTGCGTTTTTTTAAAAGTT
>JAIXXU010000034.1 GCA_027490595.1 Pseudomonadota bacterium | reverse complement strand
TGTGGAAGTTAGCAACCGTCGTGTAAGACGTGTTGTTGTTCGACTTCATCAAGATCAGAAAGGTCCTATCCATGAAACCAGTTTTGAAGCCAAAAGTTCCCTATAAAAAAAATCGTGAAATTTACGTTTGGGGCCGTCACGCTGTGGAGGCTATCTTAAATGATCTTCAGGCTCGCGAAGGAGGAAATCCAAAAGATTATTGTTTGCATATCATTGTAGATAAATCTAATAAGGCGCCTATTCAGCTTAAACCTCTTGTGGATTCTGCCAAAACTTTGGGTATAAAAATAATCTCTCATAGTTCCGCTCAGGACACTTGGCCGTTGTCAGATACCGAGGGGATCAATCATCAAAGAGCTGCTCTTCAAATTCCAGATTATCCTGTTTCTGATTTGTCTGAGGCTGAAAACCTTGTTTCCCAGGAAAGTTCTACTCAAAGCATGGGTTGTGTTGGATTGATCCTAGATCAAATTCAAGATCCCAGAAATTTTGGTGCAATTTTAAGGAGTGCTTCTTTTTTTGGTGTCAAGTTTGTGATTTACGCCACTGATCGGCAATCTGATCTCACTGGGCTTGTTGTGAAAACTTCTGCGGGTGGAGCGTTTTCTTTAAAGCTTATTCCCGTGGTAAACATCAATCGAGCTATGAAGTCTTTAAAAGACAAAGGCGCTTGGATTATTGGTACAGCCCTGAGTGATAGTGCCCAACTCCCAAGCCAAATTCCAAAAGATCGTAGCTATGTTCTTGTTCTTGGAAATGAACAAAAAGGCATGAGGCAAGAAGTTCAAAAAAATTGTGACTACCTTGTGAAAATTCCGGGCGGAAACGCATACGTTGACTCCCTCAACGTGAGTGTAGCGGCTGGGCTACTCATCCACTCTTTGCAAGCGGATAAACCCACGTGACAACCATTTATGGCCTTGAAAAGCACTCAAGTGCTTGTTCGTTGCCAGAGTTTTTTTTTCAAAACTTTAAATGTAATTATCTTCAAGCAAATATAAATGAAGTGGAAAATTTTGCTAAAAACGGGAAAGGAGTTTTTTTCTTTCAGAAAAACTCTTGTGACTTTCCTGTGTTTATGAGTGTTCATTCCCCCTTAGAAAATGCATATATTATTGAAAATGTTCATGGCAATGATGTGGTTCCCGTAAGTTTTTTTCATCAAAAAGCGGACGGCCACTACGTTGCCTTGTCAAAGCTTGCGCAAAGTCCTCCTTTGCCTTGCTCACTAGCAATTAAAACTGCAGACTGTTTACCAGTATTGATGTTTTATGAGGATTCTGATTATTTTTTTGGAGCCATTGTTCATGCTGGATGGCGAGGTCTTTCGTCTCAAATCATCAGTCGTGCTATTTTTTTGTTAGCTGAAAAGGCTGGTTTTAAAGGCATTTCCCAAGAAGTTTTCTTGTCGGGGTTAAATATTGTTTTAGCTCCTGCTATTTTTGGCACATCTTACGAATGTGGCATTGATGTTTTTGATGCAATACAAAAGCATATTCAGGTCTTATTTTCCTTGTCTAAAAATCGAGAACGTTCCAGCGTTTCTTATGAGCTTAAGCAGAAAATTTCTGAGCTTTTTTCTATTGCTAGCGATGTAAGTTGCGATCGATATTTAAAAGAAAAAATACAGTTTAATTCAAGTTTTTATGGATGGCGGTTGCAGTCTGGTTCTTGTTTTCCCGATCTCCAGCTGCTTGCCTTTTGTGAGTGTGTTCTTGCGGGCTTGCCAGAACAAAATTTCAGGTTGGTTAGATTTGATACTTACACAAATTCTTTTTTGCCAAGTTATCGTGCATCTTCTCATGGTTCAAAGCAAACCGTTAGCCGTGAGCAGCGTCTTTGGACCCACCTATCTGTGCCTTGGTCGAGCTGCTCTGAACAGGAGAAAAGTTAGAGTTAGCCCCGTGTAGTAAATATCTTTATAATTTGTTAAGCACTTGAAGCTATTTTACCATTAGGTTTGAAGGCAAACCATAGGAGTTTTTGTATGAGTGAGTTTTCTGCTTCTGCAAGAAGATATACAGCAGTTTTATACGCAGTAATAGCTGCGTACTTTTGGTATTTATTTTATTCTCTTTGGATGTTTTTAGCTCAAAACTATTTTCCACAAAGTATTTCCAGTGTCCTTAGCTTGCAAAATAATCGCTTTCATTTAGTCCATATTTTAGTTGCGAGCGTCCTAACCTTTCTGGTACTAAGTATCTTAGCTTTCATTGGAAGGCTTCGTGAGTATCTCCTAGATGTTGGTGATGAACTTTCGAGAGTTTCTTGGCCTTCAATGCGTGAAGCGCAAAAATCAACTGCGCTTGTAGTTGTGATCGTTTTAATTGCAGGTCTTGCTCTCTTTTTAGCAGATACCTTTTTTCTTAAAGTTGTTAATTTTATCATGAGCTCTGCAGCTTAACTTTTTCTGACATAATGGGATAAATTTTATGAGTTTTGAAACTTCCGAAAAAATAAACTTAGGGTCCGAACCTGAAGAAGTCCTTCCCTTGAGCTACACTCATGAAAAATTTCGTTGGTTTGCTGTAATTACGCAATCAGGAATGGAAAAGCGGGCTAAATTGACCTTGCAAGACCGCATCCAAAAACTAAAAATGGAAGATTCCTTTGGTCATATTCTTATTCCTATGATGATCGTTGAGAAAATTGATGTTCAAGGTAAAAAGAAAAAGGTTGAACAGCGAATGATGCCTGGTTACCTTTTTGTTCAAATGGATCCCGAAAATAAAGCTACATTTGGTTGCGTAAAAGATACACCAAAAATATCTAAGTTTGTTGTCGCTCAAGCCAATCAAGATCCTCAGCCTGTCCCAGATGAAGAAATTAGTCGAATCTTTCAAAAAGTGGAGCAGCAGAGCAGGCAAGCTCCTCAGCGTCCTCTTGTGGCCTTCGAAAAAGGTGAAAAAGTGAAAGTGATTGACGGACCATTTACTAATTTCATGGGTGAAGTAGATGAAGTAAAAGCTGATAAAATGAAGCTTCGACTTCTTATTTCTGTCTTCGGTCGAGCAACTCCTGTTGAACTAGAATTTTCCAAGGTAGAAAAAATAAAGGATGAGTAATAGTGTCGTCAATCTCTGGATTTTCTTATTTGTCTGTCACTCCTAATTTTAACGAGGAAGAAAAAAGGGCGTCACCCCCTAAACACAAGCCTTTTTATTATTTTGATGCAGATAAGAAAACAATACGCGTCACTTCTCCTTTTTCTCGGGGGCTAGCTTCCGATTCTTTCAATGACTTTGACAGTGCCATTATTGAGTGCATAAAGAGTGTATCCAATGTGACAGGTGAATTTCTTAAAGAAGATATAGACAAGTTAAAAGAGGTTTTTCTTCAGCAAGCCCAAGTTACAGATATCAACCTTGAATTACTAATTATATATGTAGTCATTGGTTACATGTATGACACTCATCACTCACAACTGGCCCATCAGCAGCAAACACCCTCCCATAGTAGAAAGCGTTTATTGATTGAGCAGGCCATTCTTGGGCTTTGTCAGGACGTCAAAGATCACAAAGTGCCACGACTTCAGCCCCATCAAAAATTTAAGCATTCTCTAAGTAATGCTCTTTATGCAAAAAATCCTTTTCATAGTTTGATAGAAGTATTTTGTTTTTTAGTCTCTACTTCACAAGATAACAAGATAAACTTTGCAAAATATTTTCTAGATTTTTTCACTTCTTTTAGGGACGTGTCCCAGCTGTGGTCTGTGAATGAATGGGGCTTTAGACCTCAATGTTACTTATTCAAAGCTTTGAGTGAGGCTTCTGCTAATCTTGAAGATACAGCCAAAGGACTCGAAGAAAAAAAATATTTTTTGAAATTACTTGTCGAGTTGAACAAGAGGGGTGCTATTTTTAATTATTATGAAGATAAAGTCATCATTAGAGCTATTAAATCTCTGTATCTTCATGCTTCGGCATCTTCTTCAAGTTCTTCTTCAAGTACAAAGCTAATTCAGCCATATCTTAAAAAAGCAGCTACTCTTATCAGACAAAAAAAGATTACGAATAAAGAAAAAGTTTTTCTTAATCAAGCTTTACTTGGGGAATCTTGGGTAACTTACAAAGATCTTTTGTACTTTCGCTCTTACTGTTTTTTTTATGCAATTTATTTAAACGATTTTTCCGGAGCCACAGATATTTATAATTCTTGGCCTCTGAGTCAAGAGACGAAGGATAAAAATCTTGAACATAAAGTCAATGAAAATTTCGTACCTATTCAATGGGAGAGCCTTTCCTATTCATTTCCTGATGGCAATAAATATGAATTTTTTAGTGATTCTTTTGAAATTTTAAAAAAACTCTCTCCACTTACTGATATTTCTCGAAATTTTTTGGAAAACGTAATTACTCCTTTTGATTGGCATTTGATCGGACCTGCATCCGCAAAAAAACTCAAGGATGTTTCCAATGCTTATGACTGGGGGTCTTCGTTCCAAGAGTTGTCTTTTCGATTATATGCTAAAGCTCAAATCGATATTCTTTTTAGTAGAAATAGTGAAGACGTTAATCACGAACGTATATTGTCTTTTATTTCTACTTGTCGTCACTTTCTGAGTGATAATTTTCCTGTGTCCTCAACAAATACCTTTAGAGAAATTCTTGAATATGCAGTTCTATCGTTAGTTCGTGGAGATTATCTAGACTCTAGTTTAGAGTGTATCAGGTTTAATAATTCAGTAGATTTGCGTCAGCCAAAGTTTATTGGTGAGTTTTTAATAGCTCTTTGTGAATCTTCTTGGAATGGGCCTTTCTCAGATGATTTCTTTTCACAGCTTAATGATAGTTTTGATGAGTACCTTGCCGACTTTTTATATACTGTTTATGGTTCTCAAATACCAACAAAATCTCCATGCATATGTCCATGTGTTATGCCTAACGAGGTAAAATATAAACCTCTCAAAGCTTTTTTTGAAAAAGAATTTATAAGTAAAGTAAACGAGAAAAAGATTTCTTATAAGATAGAAGTAGAATTTCTTGATAAAGTGCCTGTTCAGAAGGTTGAAGATGATTCCGGCAAAGGGCTGCAAGCTAAATCTAACTTGAAAACTTTGCAGCTTTCGCAAGAGGATCCCTTTGACTACTTTTCACAGCCCTCCAAAGAAACCCTTGCTAAGTTAGGTAAATTTCCGGTTCCTACCTCAATAACGGGAGCAAATACCATATGGTATGACCATAATTCCTATCTTCACGTTTTATTGAAAAATTTTCAGCATCAAAAAAACTTTCATGAAGCTCTTACTATGCTAAAGCTTCTTATTGGCAACAATAAAGTTCCCTCCAAGTCTTTTGTAATGGAAAAGTCTTTTATATTCGATGTTTATCACTATAAGATTGTAGCCCCTTCTATTCAAGATGTCTTTGTTTTGTTTGCTGAAGCATGTCCTTCAGACGAGAGTTTAATAGAGCCGTTTATTTCAGTTGTGGGAAGTTTTTTTAGAGCATTGTCATTACAGGTGAGCATAGTGCCATTCTTTTCTGGCGACTCAAATAGTATAAATTCTGATTCTGATAATGTTTTTTTGAGATTTATTTTAGAGGCTGCTATTATTCAAGCAATTATACTTAACAATGATAAATTTGCAAAATACCTCGTTGGTCTTTTGCACTCGGGTTCAAATGCGAGTTTGTTCGGCACAAATTATTATGCGTTTTCAACTAAAATTCCTAGAGAAGATGGTTCTTATGAAGCCCCGGATCAATTTTTCCCTTCGTTGGAAAAGGAAAATCCAAAGGCTGCTGAAATTTTTGCTAAGATTAAAAAAGAACATGCTACTTGGCTGCGCTTTTAGAAACAATATCCAAACTTTGAGGAAAGATGCTTTTTGAACTCTTCAAAGGTGGGAGTATGATGAAATGTATCTCTATTCCGGAGATCAAAATCTTTTAAATGTTCTTTTATCAAATCGCCCGCAAGCATCATTCCAAAAATTGGTGGTATGTCGCTTGTTGTTCCAAGTATCACCCGTTTTTGATGACAAGCGCCAAACTCTTTGATGACGTTTGGGCATATGCAAGTCCATTCAGTTCCAGGTATTGCCTTTTCGGGTTCATAAGGCATTTCGGTTGAGTACACAGTTTTAAATCCTTCGCTGATCCCAATTTCCCTGAGTTTTAATCTTACTTGTTTTGCCAAGGGATCTACTTTTGTCTCAGAAATGTCGCCAATATGAATTAGCGAGGGGTCAATACGACTTGCGGAACTCATTGAGCTCCACAGAGGAATTTTTTTATCCATGCATGTTTTAATTAAATGTATTTTAGGAATAAGGGTGTCAATGGCGTCTACTACGGCATCAATAGGGGCATCCATATTGTAACCGCTAACAATAAATTTCGCTTTTTTACAAACTGGAGCAAAAACAAGATCAACTGATAAACTCAATCTTTCCACCAAGTTTTAAAGAAGCTGGGTTTATAATTTCGTGAACCCATTGGGGAAATTCAATATTTTCAATGCTTTTAACAAACAGGCCATCTAACTCAAAAAGTAATTCATGTCTTTTGAAGGTGTTATCGTAAACCTTCACTTTATTGCAATACTCGATAGCTTTCCCTAAATTCTTCATACTCCTTTCATGTCGTCGGATAATATCTTCATCAGGAATATTATGACCTCCATGAAAAACTCTATTTTCAATTCTGATTTTTGAGTTAGAAGGCGATTGAATTCCTATGTATATTAATGAAGTTTCATAACCACTTTCTTTTGATTTTTTTAAATACTTAATCGGAGAATTTCCTGATAAAGTTGTCTCCATAGAGAAAGATTTTTTTTCAAGAAGATATTTTTCATACAATTTTAATGCTTCTTTTCCCGCCATTAAATTAATAAATTCTT
>JAIXXU010000245.1 GCA_027490595.1 Pseudomonadota bacterium | reverse complement strand
TTCTTTTGTAGTTGTTTTTCCGTTACTTCCTCCTACTCCTATGACAGGAAAGGAGAAACGCTGTCTAAAATGTTTAGCCAAACGACGAAAAGCTATGGTAATGTCTTCCACAACAATACATCGTTCTTTTTTATCTGGATTCAGTTCATTGAAATGTTCAGAGTCCTTGGAAACCAAAGCACAGACAAGGCCGTGATTAAAACAACTCTTTAAGAAACTGTGGCCATCATAATAATCTCCCTTAATGGCAACAAAAAGTTGGTTAGGTGAAAGCCTACGACTATCAGTACAAATACCGTAAATTAAATCATCTTGTAATATTTTGGGCGCATTTTGTTGGCCTGTAACAATTTCATAAATTACTTTTGCAGTTATTGGCCACATCTTGTTTTTTCCATATTCAAAATTAGAAATTAATCAATTAAAATCCATTCTGAAATATCACAACAAACATAAAGGCTAATGTCAATGGCTTCATGAAATACTCTTTTCGCCTAACATAGAATGAAGCATCCAAACATAACAAAACCAACGGAAGTCTTTTTTGTCTCTAATGCCCAAAAAAAACGCACCCCTTTCCCTACCTTCTCGTTTTTTTGTAAGAAAAAAGAGGGAATATTTCATGTCAAAGTTAAAAATCATTATACTTATTTCTCTAATAATATTTTTTATGGCTACAATTGGAATAACAATTTATAAAGTATCTTCACTAAAAAGTAACACTTCACCAGAAAGTAAAGGTATTTATGTGTCGCATGTGTTTATAAAACGTGAAAAAAAAAGAATAGTTTTATCTATGGAATTTTTGAACCAAGATGAAAAACTTAGAAAAGGGGAAAGATACTTAATTCATGAATACTTTTCATCATACAAGGGAATTGAACAGTGCTATCTTGGAACCTTTAGATTACTTTTCCAAGAAAAGCATGATTATGTTTTCTCCACTTCAAAAAATTTAAAAGAATCGAATATGGAACAATATGCACTAAAAAATGGTCTGGGTTTAAAGTGGAAAGCTCTCCCAGAAAAAGAACTTGTGGTGGAACCATTTGCATTGCCCTGCGAAAAGTGGATACACCTCATCGAAAATAAAAAAACAACCGTTCAAGAAAGCAAACCAGATAGACAAGTTAAGTCTATTCCTTTGAAGAAAATCAAAGTAAACCAATGTTTGTCCTTATCCACGAAAGAATTTCTCTCCTTGCAAGTATTAAATACTCACACTGCAAGTCTGCAATGGGACTACTACCATGCAAAACCTTTGATTTGCGGGAAAAATGCCGGGATCAGCAAAGTACTCGCTGAACCCAAGATAAACTCTCAGAACATTTTTTTGACCTTCGAGGTCATAGAAAATAAAGCGAGAGCTCGGGAAAAGAAGCAAAGGCATCATCCTTTTTTAAAGGCCAACCGCAGTTCCTTTTTTTCTGGTTGGAAATAAAATGACAATTTCGCTTGAACTTCATAAAAAATTTAATTACAAACACTGCAACGCGGATGTGGTGAAATTGGTAGACACGCTGGTCTTAGAAGCCAGTGCCCTAGGTGTGAGAGTTCGAGTCTCTCCGTCCGCACCAAAATTTAAGTCAAATTTACTTCATACTTATCTACTGGTTTTAATCTTATTTTATAGAATATCTTTGAAAAAACTATTATTAGAAAAAAACAAATATTCGAAAAACATACCCCTATCTAAGTCATACCTTAAGGCAATCAGGCTCGCATGCCCGTTTGACTTGAGAGCCTAAAGAGTCATTAATTGTTTTTATTTTTTCCTACTTTTATGTTAGAATGTGTGTTCGGTTCTTAATAAAGGGTGTTAAAAATGTTCATTTGCCGATTAAAACTTCACTTTTTTTCATTATTTATGTTTGTCGCTCTTTTTATACAAACTCCATGTCATGCAGTAATCATAACTAACAGCAGCAAAGATTTTAAAAAGTTATTTACCTCAGAATGGGACAAACTTTCTGAGTCACAAAAAAATAAGCGGATGGACGAATTTGAAGTTCCATATTCATTAATTTATGACAACATTATTTACCAAAAACAAATTCCAGGATGGCAAGAAAAACAAGCTAATCTGAGAAGTAATTTTTTCCAGAAACTAACCTCATTAAAATCAGGCATGCAAGATATATTTAGCCGCGCCTTCGACATTGCCTCAGACCAAGAAGAAAGTTTTAAAAGCTATTTTCCTGATGCCCCCAAAGACCTACAGGTATACTTTATCCCATCACTTTTTCAATTTGCAGCTGTTGTTCGCCCTTTGCCTGACCATGCCGTTAACCTTATTATTGGGGTTGACGCGGTCGCTGGTTCTAATGAAAGTTTAAATGTTCTTTTTGCACACGAATTCTTTCACGCTTATGTTCAGACAGTCCACGTTCAAAATACGCTTGATTCCACAATGGCTTCCCCGTTATGGCAAGAGGGAATGGCCACATTCATAAGTGGTTTTATCAACCCAGACGCCACAGAAGAACAAATTTTGGGTTCAGCCAGTTTGGCAAAATTTTGCCAAAGCCCAAGTAGTGTAAAAGAACTTGCACAGTCTTACTTACCACTCTTAACATCCGAAAGTGATACTTACTCTTATGATTGGTTTTCTTCAAAATCCTCATCGGAGCCAACAAGGAAAGGTTATTGCTTAGGATGGCAAGTAATTCGATCACTTATCAAAAAATCTTATACAATTACAGAAATGGTAAAATGGTCACCTCAAACATACCAATCTAAACTCACAGAAGAACTTACAGCTCTCGCAAACGCTGAAAGTAAATGAGATGAATATTTTAAAATCAATCGAAGATAAAATTAAGCAAAAATACAGCTCTCTTGAACATGTTTTAGTTCAAGATCAAAGCCATATGCACCATGCAGCAAATGATTCCCTGACTCACCTTCGCATTGAACTTGTATGCCCTTCTTTCTCTGGGCAACCACTTTTGAAAAGACACAGGGAATTGCAAGAGCTTCTAAAAAATGAATTATCTCAAATAAAAGCTTTTTCTTTCCAACTTATCACTCCAAAGGAATGGGCGAATCGCGGGAACACATCAACCCCTTCACCAACTTGTGTTGGTCATAAAAAAAAGTCCGACCTCAAATAAATCCTTTGTCTTTGGCATATTGAATGACGTTTTCTAATTCTTCAGGAGTATTTACACCTAGAGAGTTTTGCTCAGAAATAGCTAAATAAATTAAAAAGCCATTTTCAATGGCTCGCAACTGCTCAAGGGATTCCGCATTCTCAAGAGGAGAGGATGCCAATGCCGAATAATCAAGAAGAAATTCATGTTTGAAAGCATAAAGACCTAAGTGCGCATAAACGGGTAGGCCATTCAAAGACTTTTCATCCCTTAAATAAGGAATAGGTGATCTGGAAAAATAGATGGCCATACCATTTTTATTTCTCAACACTTTTACTACCGCAGCATCCTGGTATTCACTCAAGCCACTCAAGTGCCGTCCAACCGTACTCATACAAACAGGCAAGCCACGTCTAAATGGTTCCAAAAGAACTTCACAGGTCCCCTTGGGAACGAACGGTTCGTCTCCTTGTAAATTCACAACTATGGGAAAATCTGGATATAACCTGGATACAAAAGCTGCTCTATCAGTTCCAGACCTTATTGTTTCTGGCGTCATTTCACAATAACCACCAAAGCCTCTCACCACATCAGCTATTTTCTTATCATCTGTAGCCACAATAATTTTTGAAAATACACCGGCAGATACAGCACTCTCATAGGTCCACTGAATCATAGGTTTGGTTCCAATAAGCGCCAAGGGCTTTTCAGGCAACCGAGTAGAACGCAATCGTGCCGGTATAACACACAATACTTTTTCTGTTATATCCAAGTTGTGTTCAATATTAAACACGCAAAGGTCCAACCTCAAAATGCTCAACATGAAATTCACTAATAGACTTTAATATTATCTTTTTCTGAAATTCTTGCTTTATTTCATTGAGATAGAATTTATCTTCCTCAAAAAGTCTATCAATAATGGATGGATGAGCTTTCACGACAAACACATCTGATTTACTCTTTTTTAAAATCCTAATTAATTCTCGCAACAGCTCATAAGTAATTGATATTGAGCTTTTCACGTAACCATTGCCTTCACAATAAGGACAATGAGTTGTCAACTTCTGCAAAAGACTTTCTTCAGTTCTTTTTCGAGTCATTTGTACAAGACCCATTTCAGAAATTCGTAAAGCAGTCGTTTTTGATTTGTCTTTTTTTAGTTCTTCAACAAGAAAATGAAAGACCTGATCTCTTTCGTCCTGTCTGTCCATATCAATAAAATCAAGGATTATAATGCCACCAATATTACGAAGCCGAAGTTGGTGCACGATCTCTCTCGCAGCTTCAAGATTTGTTCTTAAAACAGTGTCACCAAGGCTCTTCCCGCCTACAAAACGACCCGTATTCACATCCACTGCAGTGAGTGCTTCCGTTTGTTGAATAATAAGATAACCACCAGATTTTAACCACACTTTTGAACCGAGAGTATGACAAATTTCATTTTCAATTCCAAAAGCATCAAAGATTTGATTCTGCCCTTCGTATAATTGAACTTGGGCACCAAGCTTTACGCTAAAGCGATTTAGAAACCTAACTAGTTCTTCGTAACGCTGCTTATCATCGATAACAATACGGTCTAAGTCTCTTGAGATTAAATCTCTAGTAGAGCGAAAAACCAGATCTAAATCTTCG